>CAJMDR010000168.1 GCA_905212215.1 uncultured Porphyromonadaceae bacterium | reverse complement strand
ACATAACTTCCAAGAATCCGGTTAAGGTGCAGCGTATACTGAAGAATTTCCGGTATGTGCGTGAACGCATGAAGGAAGTAGCCGACCGCGATGCCGAGCGGGAATGGGAGAATCCAGTCAACGGCCACATGATAAAGGCGTTGTTCGGACTGCCTGACAGCCCGTTGTTGGGTGAACTGCGCAACAGAATCAAGGAAGAAATCTATTGTATACCGGAGCATGAGAACTTCGATTATGCCATGGCATATCTGCTTAAGATAGCGCCCGAATATGACCTGGTGCCTCTGCCGGATGTGGATATTGAGTCTTTGCGCACTTTAGGCGTGAGAAAGAAAGAGAAAGACGCCTCCTCAGCGGTAGAAAACGAGCCAGTTCGTGGAGTAGGGGGTTGAAACGGGATAAATCTCTACGGCCCTTCCCCACGGATCGCGATACCAGGAATAGTTCCATCCTAATCCCATATCGAGGTAAAGGGCTTCCGTGGCTCCCGCTTCCTGCAGCGCTTTAATGAAGTTGCCGAAGCGTATGGCACGTCGTGAGTCCGCTACCGCAACTTTGCCGTCTATAAGGCATAAGGCACGGAAGACGTTCACATTTCCGTCTTTGCGTGTATGCTCCACAATTTTCCCTTTATGAATCATCATTTCCTGACCGACACCGCAACCGCCGGCTTTTGCTGCTGTCTGTAGTGCGTCGGCATAGTTCTCGTGCAGGAAATGTGGCTTGTTATCGTAATATAGGAACGCGCCGTTGTTGCGACGGCATCTGAACCCTTTGTAGAATACACCGTTGCTGACATGGTCGCCTGCAATGTTCGTGTGTTTGAACTCATTGAGTTTCTCTCCCGTGAAGGCGGCTCCCACCATCATAATGACTGAAGAGTCCTTTTGCTCAGGTCGTTTTCCGCAGGCAAGGTCTATTCGGTTATAACGGGGATAGTAGATGACAAGGCTGTCGGTAAATCTAATATTTACCAGAGTATCGACCTTTGCATCTTTAACGGGAGCATTGTCAACTGTTTGTTTATTGCTGTTTTTGTCAATGGCATTGCCGTTGCCATGCCCGCAGGCTACAAGGCTCAGGCATAAAAGAAAAGGGAGAGCGTACTTCATATGAATACCAGTTAATACCAGCGGATGCCGTTGCTTGTTGACGAGCGTTTATCCCATTTCAGGTCGCGCAGCATGGAAGCCTTCACCGCTATGTTGAAATTGAACGATTTATATGGTCCTACAGGAATAAACGAGCAAGTCATAGTGAAACAGTGCAGGTCGCGGCTAATGGAACAGTTCATGTAAGCAATCTTATGCAGATCGAAGTTATAGGATGCCGACATGTTGAAGTTCCAGTTCGGGGTGGGTCTCAGAGAACCGGAAACGGAGAGATTCTGCGTCCATTTGCCCTTGTATTCCATCTTATTGTAGTCGAAGGCGCCCCATCCGTAGTTCACAGAGTAATTGAAAGTGAGCGACCAGGGACACTGCCATGCGGCATAACCGTCGGCATCTGCATTGACACTCTGCTTGTTATTGTTCTTCTGGCGTCGGCGTTGCGCGAGGTCTCCGAAATCTTCGCCCTCGCCCTCGTCTCCATCGTCGTTGAGGTCATCGCCGTAACCGTCGTGCTCGTCGTCGTTGTCTTCCTCCTTTTTCCTTTTAAAGGTGTTGTTGTTGAACGTATAGGAGAACGAAGTGCCCGTCGATGTCAGCTTCGCTATGCCTTTGCCATGACCTATCCTCAGCTTGTTAATGCGTCGTGGCGCACCGCCGGCATCCACGCTGTAGAGGTAGGGATCCCAGGTAGCGTTGAGGTTGAGGTTGAAGCCCTTAACCAGACGCAGCATGAGAGATGTGGAGATGTTCGAGAACTTCAGTGAGTCGGCTGCGAAGTTGTAGCTCTGTCCAATGGAGAAGTTCTCGATGAGGGATATTTTCTTAACCCCCGTAGAGTCCTTGTCGCTTCGCACCTTCATCTCCAGGTTGTTGCCAATGGTGTAGCTTACGATAGCCGTTTTGCCGCGGGAGGGAGCGCCGAAGGGCGTGTTCTGGAAGTAGTTGTAGTCCACCCTTACCGGATCCATTCCTTCGCCCTGCGGACGGTAGTAATGGCCCCAGACACCCCAGCCGGGAGCACCGAAGTCCGGCGAACCGCTGAAACTGATGGTGGGGGTGATGACATGGCGTATCATCTGTATCTTGTCGCCCATGAACTTCAGCGGTTTCCAGAAACCGTAGATTTTCGTGGTGAGCGATACCTGTGCCGAGAAGTCAAGAAGGTTATAGAATCCGTTGGTGGTGTCGCAAATCTCAGCCGAGGCATTCGGGTCCCATTCGCGGCGTACCTTCTGGAAGTACATGCGGTCGTTGATGCGTACCGAAGGTGTGACGTTAAGATACTTGAACACCGTGAATGTGGCCTGTATGGGCAACTGGTGGCTTATGCCGTTGCTCCAGTCCTTGATGAGGTTTTTCTTGAAGAACTGGTCTTGCTGCGCGGTGAGCTGGTTCTGGAACTGGCCGGAATAGCTGATGCGTATTTTCTCATACCATTTCTCGCCACCCACGGCGCGTTTACGCTTGAACGGCGAAGTCTGCGACAGGGCTACATTCAGGTTGGGGAACGATACGCTGAGCGTGGAATCCTGCGACCTCTGGGCGATGTTGGCCGTTGCGGAGATGGTCCATTTGGTGTTCGGCGGCCGGTAGGTGAGGTTTATTGTGCTTGACTTGGTATTCTCGGTGAAAGCGTTGGAGTAATACGAGTTCAGGTCGTTGCGGGTATATCCGGAAGTGGTGAAGTTCACCGACGACGAGAAGTTCAGGAACGGGTTCGCCTTGGCGTCTTGCTGATGTGTCCATGCCACACGGAAGTTGTTGGCCTTCATGTAGTCGGGGGTCCCTTTGTCGCCCGTAATGGTAGTGATGTAGCTAATCTCCACATTGCCGCGGTAGCGGTAGCGTTTAACATATGTAGACCTGGCGTTGATGCCCCAGGAACCTTTTGTGTACAGTTCGCCGCGCAGAGCGAGGTCCACATTGTCATTGATGGCGAAATAATATCCTCCGTCGCGCAGATAGAAGCCCTTGTTGTAGTCATCGCCGAAGCTGGGGAAGATGATTCCCGAAGAATAATCTTTCGAGAAGGGGAAGAAACCGAAGGGTACAGCGAGTGGGAGAGGCACATCGGCCAATACCATATATGCCGGACCCGACACCACATTCTTCTTGGGAAGTATCCTGGCCTTGGTAAGCTGGAAATAGAAGTGCGGATGCTCGTGGTTGTCGCAAGTAGTGTACTTGCCGTCGGCCACATAGAACGAGCCGTCTTCCATTTTCTTAGCCTTGCCGCCGGTGAGGTATCCTTCTCCCTGCTGGCTCACCACATCGGTGATGTAGCCGCGTTGGGTCTTGAAGTTATATTTCATGGTGCCGGACTCATATTCTCCGCTCTTGTCGCGGAACACAGGGCGGCTGTCTTCGCCGTTGCTCAGTGAGTCGGGGAGTGGGGCGGCATAGACGGTGGAGGAGTCCATATCCATCTGTATGTGGCCTGCGTTAAGCTTGAATTCGCCGTATTCCACCGTTGAGTTGCCGAACATGTGTGCGTTGGCCTGGTTATAGAATACTATTGAATCCTTGGCATTGAAGGTTACGGCATTCTCCAGGTCGGAGCTGGTACGGTTTATGATTGAATGCGGCGTACGGTCGGCGTATAGCGAGTCTATTGCCGAATCGGAAGGTTCGGTTATAGGCTGGCGTTGCAGCGGATTTTCCTCGACAGCGTTTCCTGTGGCGGTGGAGATGCCGCCTTGGATTGTGTCGTTGCTCCCGGAGGCTGCGGCTGCTTGCCGTGGCTCGGAGGGCGTTTGCGTTGCCGCCAGTGATATGCCGATGGCCATGAGGCCTAATATGTAAATCAGAAGTCTTTTCAAAGATTCCGAAATATTCAGAGGGTGTTTGCGGATAGTCCGTCAGAGTGCAAAGTTACGTCTAAAATCCCAATCAGACAAACCGGACTCATTTCATCGACGGGCGTTGTGTGGGTGAATTCCTGTAATAACCGCTTACGGACAGGCTTTTTGTCAGTTTGATAAGAATTGTTAACTTTGCATCCTACACTAAAAACGGTATGCAGCCACTCACACTGAATTTTGGCGGGCGCCTTGTGGAACTACATCGCCCCGCCGTTATGGGAATAGTAAACGCCACCCCCGACTCCTTCTTCTCCGGCAGCCGTGCCGCCGGTAGTCTTGCCGGGGAAAGGGCGGCGATGCTCGTAAGTCAGGGTGCCGACATTATTGATGTGGGCGCTTATTCCACTCGTCCCGGAGCCGACGCCGTGGATGCCGACACGGAATATGATCGTCTTGCGGAGGCGTTGGACGCCATTAAGAAAGTCTGTGGTGAGGATTTGCCGCTTAGCATCGACACTTTCCGCGCTTCGGTGGCCGACAGATGTATTCGCGCTTTCGGCCCGGTAATGATAAATGATGTTGGCGGCACTACTCTCGATGCAGCTATCGGCGAGGTCGCTGCCAGTCATCATGTGCCGTATGTATTGCACATGCGCGGCACGCCCGCCACCATGGGTACATTGACGGATTATGAAGATGTCGTGGCCGAGGTGATAGAGGATCTTGCCCGGAAAGCGGACACCCTGCATCAATCGGGAGTGGCCGATATTATCATAGACCCCGGATTCGGTTTTGCCAAGACCACCGGGCAGAACTACCGGCTTTTGGGCGCCATTCCTGCCTTCCGACGCATGGGGATGCCTGTGTTGGTGGGTATAAGCCGCAAGACAATGATTTGGAAGCCTCTCGGCATAAAGCCCGACGAGGCTCTCAACGGTACTACTGTGCTCAACACCATCGCTCTTATGGAAGGTGCTGATATTTTACGTGTGCATGATGTTACGGAGGCGGTACAGGCAAGGAAGTTGGTAGGGCTGTGGTGCGAGAATAATTGCTGAGTCGGAAACAGGAAATTTCACTAAATTTGACGAAGAATCATGTTGGAATTCGGAATTAAAGACATCATCGACATACTGATAGTGGCGCTGATGCTCTTCTATCTCTACCGTATGATGCGCTCAAGCGGTACCTTGAGCCTTTTCTATGGTGTGCTCGGTTTCATCCTCATCTGGGTGGTGGCATCCGAAATCCTGAACATGCGTCTTACCGGAACTATCCTCGACAAGTTCATGAGCATAGGTCTCATTGTGCTTGTCATCCTTTTCCAGGACCAGATAAAGCGCTTTCTCATTGATATAGGCTCGCAGGACAAATGGAAGTTCATCAGCCGCCTCTTCCGTCATCAGAAAGGGAAGGAACAGGACCATTCCCAGGCCTTGGCAGTGGTGTATGCCTGTAATTCCATGTCCCGTT
>CAJMDR010000167.1 GCA_905212215.1 uncultured Porphyromonadaceae bacterium | reverse complement strand
TACTGACGTAGGATGTCGGGCACGGAAATTTGGAGCACTACGTTCATGCCGCCCTTCAGGTCAAGACCCATGCCGATCTCCATCTGGCGTACCTGGTTGTAGGTCCAGATGAAATAGACCTTCTCCCGGTCGATGGAGTCGTTGTAGAGCTTCAGGAACTTTTTGTACTCGTCGTTGGTAACATCATTGGTTTTGGCTCTGGCCGCGGCAAATTCCTCAGCTTTCTTCTCATAGTGAGAGGTTACAAAAGAAAAGGAAATATAAAAACCGCAAATCAGAATCAAGAGTACCGCGATGGTGCTAATAAACCCTTTGTTCTGCATTGTTGTTGGTTAGTTTTATTGTAGTTTTTGTTATAAACTTTTATAAGGCACCGACACGTCTGCATCGGCGCCCGAATGTTTGAGCCTGCAAATATAGCTCTTTTTTTTGAGGTAGACGCCCTGTAGAGTTAAAAAAGTGCCGAATGAAGGGTTGTTTGGAGAAATTTTAGTATTTTTGGCCTCGAATTCGGCGTCAGGACCCTCTCCCTTCTCCCTGAAGGCGCCCGCACAAGTTTACTGTATATATGAACTGCAGAGGTATTGGATTATTACAGATGACCGGATACTGGAACATTGCGAAGGCATTCCGCAGCCGTGGCATGGCACGCAAGGCATCGGTGACGCAGGGGTTTCTCTGCGTCCTGTTGTGCGCCGTCGCCATATTGCTGGCAGGGTGCGCTTCCATCTCGACTCCTCAGGGCGGACCGCGCGACGAGACGCCACCGAAGATGGTGAAGGCGTTTCCCGCTCCCGGTTCCACCAATGTGTCGGACAATCAGATCGCAATAGACTTCGATGAATTCATCACCCTGAAGGATGCTTTCACCAACGTCGTGGTGTCGCCTACTTCCGACCAGCAGCCTCGTGTTTCCGGCGTGGGCAGAAGGGTGAACGTGCAGTTCCTCGACTCGCTGAGGCCCAACACCACCTACACCATAGACTTCGGCGATGCCATTCAGGACAACAACGAAGGCAACGCGCTGCAAGGTTTCAGCTACACCTTCTCCACAGGTCCCGAGATAGACACTCTCCGCATTTCAGGCATGGTGCTCGACTCGCACACCCTTGAGCCTCAGCAAGGCATGATAGTAGGTGTGCATACCTCTGCCGCAGACACCGCTTTCAGCCGTATGCGCCTCGACAGAGTGGCACGTACCGACGACAGAGGCCGTTTCGTGCTGCGTGGCCTCGCTCCCGGGAAATACCGCCTTTTCGCACTCAAAGACCTGAACGGCGACATGCGATGGGATAACCCCGAAGAACTTCTGGCTTTCCACGACGAGTGGATTATTCCTACGGCGCAGCCCACTACTGTTCCCGATACTATATATAATGTGTTGACTCTCCAGCCGGATACTGTAATAGAGAAACCGTCGGCAATCTATCTGCCCAACGACATACTCCTAAGCAGCTTCTCCCTCGGCTATCGGCCGCAATATCTTAAGAGCTACCAACGTCCCGACTCTACCCGGCTTGTGTTGGTGTGGAACGCACGGCAGGATTCGCTGCCACCCATCCGGCTGCTCGACAATCCCGGTCGCAAGCTGAGTGACTGGGCGATTCCCGAGATTCGCGAGGGGAATGACTCCGTCACCCTTTGGCTCAAAGACCCTGCGATGTTGGCGTCAGACACAATCCGCCTCGATGTGGAGTACATGCGCAACATAACAAGAGACTCCATACAATTTGTCAACGATTCGCTTCTCATCACTTTCAAACGCCCCAAGCCCAAAGCGCTCAAGAAAGGGCACGAACCCGTCGTGCCGTTGTTGGAGGTAAAGGGTAGCGGGCAGTCGCAGGAATTTCCGCAACCTTTCGAAGTCACCTTCGGTGCTCCATTGCGCAGACTGAACCCTGAACTGGTGAAAGTGGAACAGAAGATAGATACCTTGTGGGTGCCTTCATCCCGCCCTATGAGCCTTGTGCCGGGCGACTCGCTCAATCCGAGAATCTATCATCTTAAAGGGCCATGGGACTTCGGTACGCAATACCGGCTGACGCTCGATTCCTTGGCGGCTGAGGATATTTTCGGCCACAGCAACAAGCACCAGGAATTTGAATTCAAGGTACGGGCAGCCGACGAATATAGTGCTCTTACGTTTACTCTTTCCGGGCTCGGCGGCTCGCCGGCTTTTGTGGAACTGCTTGACGGCAGCGACAGGATTGTACGCACGGAACCGGTAAAAGGTGGCTCCGTAACCTTCCGCTATCTCCTCCCCGCCACTTACTATGCCCGAGTTGTCTTTGACCTCAACGGCAACGGACTCTACGATACCGGCGACTACGACAAGCGCATACAGCCGGAGGCAGTGGCATATTATCCTAAGAAAATCACTCTCCGTAAGAACTGGGACCAGAACATAAACTGGGATGTCAACGCTGTGGCGGTGGATATGCAGAAGCCTCTGGCAGTGAAGAAGAATAGGCCGAAGACTCCGCGTGGTTCGAATAACAACGAGGAGCAGACCGAAGAGGAAGAAGATGAGATTTTCGACCCCTCGGCCAATCCCTTCGATCCCAATCAGCGGAGGAATCGCAACCGCAACAGGAATGGTAACGGACAATTCAGATAAGTTTTTTTACCGGAATTTTGTAACTTTGCGTTCTAATTCCAAGCGTTGATGACACGAAGGTCAATAATTCTGTTTGTTTCGGCATTAGTCGCGGTGTTCTTCACCGCGTTGCCTCTTCGCGCACAGATTATCTCGGAAAAAAACGATGATATAAACCTCACCGACTCGCTGCGAAAGGATTTTGACAACAGGCCTTATTTCTCCCTCTACAAGGATAATTATTTCCTTGTGGGTACTTCCACCAACCATAAGCCCAACCGCTATAACAGCGATGTCAAGTTCCAGATAAGCATACAGCAAAGGCTCACCAAGTCGGTGCTCCCCTGGCACACATACCTCTTTCTGATGTATACGCAGAAAGTATTCTGGGATGTGTTTCAGCGCTCCATGCCTATGCGTGACTTTATCTTCAACCCCGGCATAGGCATAACCAAGCCCCTTTTCAGCAAGAACCGTTTCATTGGAAAGGCGACTCTGCTCATTGAGCATGAAAGCAACGGCCGCGACTCCATACAGTCGCGCTCATGGAACCGCATAACACTCGGTGCCAACATCATCATAGACAAATGGCTGATGATATACGGCAAGGTGTGGATTCCTATCATCGATGGCGAGAACAACCGCGACATACTGAAGTATGCCGGTATATGGCAGCATGGAATCCAGGTGACGACGCCCAACAGACGTTTTTTCTGGGACCTTACCCTCACCAAACGTGCCGGATGGAACTTCAACTATAATGTTCAGTTTGAGTTCGGATGGCGCATGTGGACCAAGGCAAACCAGTATTTCTTCATCCAGTATTACAACGGATACGGCGAGAATCAACTCGACTACAACAAGTTCCGCTCTATGTTCCGTGTAGGACTTGTGATACGTCCCAAGTTCTTCTCCGATTTTTAGACCCGCTTACCTCCTTAAACAAGATTTTCCAATTATGGATATGTTCAATATTTCAGCGATTTCACCTCTTGTATGGATTCTCCTCGGCCTCGGTCTCGTGGCGGCGGTGGTTGCCATTATTCTCGGTTCCGGCCGTTTCCCGCAGCTCATACGCATGATCCGTATGCAGGCAATGGACGATGAACCTGCCATAGAACCGGAGTACGTTGAAAACTCGGCAGAAGAAGTCTCCGTAGAGGAAACGATAGCGGAGGAATCCGTCAGTGAGGAGGCCGTTGAGGAGGAATCCGTTGTCGAAGAGAAGGAAGTTAAGGAGGTTCCTAAGATAAGCATCATAGCCTATACCAGGGGTGAGGTGGAGGAAGTAGGGGAGTTTCTCCGTGCTGTCAGTGAACAGGATTATCCTTCTGTGGAGGTGGTAGTGGTGTTTGACGGCCCTGCGCGAGAGGCCGCTAACCTCGCCGAGACCTATGGCGAAACTTATCCCTTCGCCGGGTTCTCGTTTGTGCCTCCCGAGGCGTTGAACCTGAGTCGTCGCAAACTCGCAAACACCATCGGTATAAAAAAGGCCACCGGCGACATAGTACTGACTACTTATACCAACATAGAGATACCGTCGCGTCGATGGCTGAGCCTCATGGCCTCGCAGTTCACAGACCAGGAGGTGGAGATAGTGCTCGGCGCCGCTTTTATGGACCTCTCTCGTCTTACAGGGCTGAAACGCTGGTATCGTGGCTTCGACACCTTGCTCACCACATCCAGGTGGATGCTCTATGCCATTGATGGAAAACCATACCGTGGCGACGGCGCAAACCTCGCTTTCCGCCGCTCCATGTTCTTCCGCAACTCAGGATACGGGAACAATTATTTCCTCCATGCCGGCGACGATGATATCTTTGTCAGCCAGGTAGCCACCGCTTCAAATTCCCGTTTCATGTTAGCACCGCAAGCCACTATCCGTGTAGACTGGGGCGATGCCTCGCGCAGGCAGTGGATCAACTTCAAAGAACGCTATTCCTTTGCCGGGCGCTATCTCAGCGCGGCACCGAGGCTCACTCAGGCATGCATAAACATTGCCGAATGGCTCGCCACAGGCTCTCTTGCCGCTGTGATGGCATTATGCCTCCCTGCCAACCTCTTGGCACCGATAATCGCGTTAGTGCTGTTGTTGACGATGTGGGGAATGCAGATCAGCCTTTATCGTCGCCTTGCCGCCACTTTCCACACCGTGCGGTTATGGTGGAGCGTACCCTTGTTCTACCTTATCCGCCCCATAGCCGACTTCACCTTCCGCGTGCGCTATATGCGCCGAGCCAACCAGAACTTCACCTGGCGCCGCTAACCTAAGGCCTTCAAGGGGTTTAAGGGAGCGCTTGATGACCGTAGCCTCCGCTGAGCGGAGGCCGCCAACTCAGGACTTCGGAACTAACTGCCACTCATAGTACTCATAGTACTCCCAGTTCTCATAGCACTCACAGAACTCACAGTTCAATTGGTGGCAGGCAATTGTTGTTGCCGGCGGGTGAACTTTTTAGCGGTGCGGATTGTTGAAACATAGGATTAGGAGACAACTTCAATCGGTAGTCCCGACCCTCGTTTACTCACCTTAAACAACCCGCAATATGCATTTTACACCAAAAGAATTCGACAAGCTCATGTTGCTGACGGCAGGCATGATAGCTGAGCGGCGTCTTAACAAAGGCCTTAAGCTCAACTATCCCGAGGCAGTGGCTTACATCACCAGTGCGGCGCTGGAAGGTGCCCGCGAAGGAAAGACCGTGGAGGAGGTCATGACAGACTCCGCCAAGGTACTTACCAGAGAGCAGGTAATGCCCGGCGTGCCCGACATGATCACCCTGCTTCAGGTAGAGGCGGTC
>CAJMDR010000166.1 GCA_905212215.1 uncultured Porphyromonadaceae bacterium | reverse complement strand
GCCAGCCGTATCTTCTTTACATCACAAAGAAGATATGCGAGGCCGTCGGCTATACTCCCGACTTCTCCAAGTGGGAGGAAGTGGAGGAATACAGGTATCTCCTTATCTGCAACACTCTACCTCATGCGTGGTATATGCCCGCTTTTGCCAACGCTCTGCCGCATTGGACGGTAGAGGAATACTTTGAGAAGTTGGAGCTGTTTTTAGGGGGTGAGTTCGACTTCGACCACAGGGGCAAGCGCATCACGTTTGCCTTCACTCAGGCGACTCTGGCCGCGAAGCGTCCCGTCTGCCTTGAAGACGTGGTCGAGGAACACTCCACTGAGGTAAAGGTCGATGATGACCGCTGCGAGTATATGGAATCGAAGAATCTTGTCTACAAGGACTGCGACCACGAAATGTGGAAGTTCTACTCTTGCGACTGGTTTATCAAGGGCTGGCAGAACAGAGTGGTTAGGTATAACTCCATGCGCGAGCTGTTGACCGCCAATCAGGGTTACAGGACATGGAACGGTCAGCACCACCGCAACGGACAAATAGACAAACTTCTTTATGCCGCCGACTGCGACGCTTATTTTGTTATCCGTCCCGTCAGCCGTCAGCAGGTAGTGGAATGGAGGGGCAGTATTATCTATGTCTACTATCGCTACACGTGCCGTCTGCAGTCGGTCAATCTCTTTGGCGGGCGCATAGTCAGCGAGGACGAGGATGCCGAGCAGGTGGAGATTGAATTTGTTCCGGCATGGGTGGACGATACCGAGGAGAAATACGGTCGTGTGCTTTTCCTTTCCTTCTCCGGCTACGATGAAGACACCAACACCACGAGCGAGAACGACAACGACCATCCGTTTCAGAAGACTCATACCGTCTCGTCTCTTGAAGCCGGGGAAAAGGAGAAGAAATCCGAATACTACGACCGCATCTATATCGGCTGGTACGATGGTTCCAACTACTATCAGGGAATCCACCTGCCTTACCCCAATGTCGAGAACATCGTTATCGCCGATGACTGGAGCAATTTCAGTTACGCCCACTTCTCCCTCCGCATCAACGACCGACAAGTGCGGCGCGGTCAGATTATCCACAACATCGAGCCGAAGATGAAAACGACCTTCAAATTCCTGTCAGACACCATCCCCGATGTCCGCTCCGTTTTCCTCATTCGAGGCAAGCGCTACGTCTGCGAAAAAATAACTGCGACCTTTACCGAAAACGGTATGTCGCAGTTACTCAAAGGCGTGTTCTATCCGATTGTGGATTAGGCGGCTTCTTCTTCGGCAACCTCCGGCGTGGCTTCCTTGCGAGGACGGCCACGCTTCTTTTTGGCAGGTGCGGCAGGTAGCGCACCATAGAGAACGTAGTCGAGCACTTTGCGGTTGGCTTCATCTACCTTGCGCATATCGAACTCGATGTAGATGTCGGTAACGGTGTTGCCTCCATGACCGAGCGCGGCGGCGATTGTTTCAAACAGAACATCGAGGCTCGCGGCTATCGTAGCCCACGAATGCCGCGCCCAGTATGAGGTCAGTTCCGGCAGTCCGAGTTGTTCTTTTACCGCTTTCAGTCCTTTGCAGAGGTTGTTGTAGAAATGGCGATAGTTGGCGTAGTTCTCTGCGAAGTTGACAAGGCGGCTCTCTCCGGCGTAGCGGTCGATTATCTCCCTTGCCTCGCTCTCGACCTTGATAGAGTAAGGCCGGTGTGTCTTGGCTCGCAGATACTCCACACGACCCTGCGACATCTTTTCGAGGCCGCACAGGTCAACCACGTTTATGCCTATCAGCATAAAGGAGAGCTTGAAGAAGTCGAGATACTTCTGCTGCCATTCTTCTGCGCACTGATGGTTGAAGATGCGGCGCAGGGTGGCAGGGTCGAAGTTGCGCTTGCGTGTGGCTTCGTTCTTTATCTTGAAGCGTCGGAACGAATAGTAGGTCGTTACCTCGTTGTCGATTGCATAGTTTACCACAGCGCGAATGTTGCGCAGGTGTATGGCAATCGAATTAGGCTTGCTTGTCATGGCGAGGAAGTCCTCGAAATCCTCCAACCAAGCCACCTTCAAGTCCTCGAACTTCACTTTGGCGAGCTTTGCATCGCCGAGCCACACTTGCAAGCGACGGCGCGTTGCTTCGTATATCTGCTTCGTGCGCCCATCTTTGCGCGATGTGAAGCGGTCGAACCACTTTATAAACGTGTTCGGGTTGTCGGTCGGAAACCGCCGAAGTCGTTCCGTCAGCCCATCATCGACCCGAAAGATTATGAACACGTCATATCTTTCTACAACGGGGCGGTCGCCGTGATTATATCACAGGACCGGCCCGGCAGCTCCAACTCGCTCACTCTTTCGTGGCTGCTCGTCGACGAGGCTAAGTTCATCAATTACGACAAGCTCAAAGACGAGACGCTCCCGGCCAACGGCGGCATCAAGTCGTACTTCGGCAAGCACTCCTTCAATCATTCCATAATGATTCTCTCGGATATGCCGCAGACCAAGAAAGGCTCGTGGTTCTTGCACTATCGCGAGAAAATGGACTCCGAACTGATTGCCACCATCGAGGGGACGGTCTATGAGATATGGCGCATCAAGGAGCGCATACGCGCCATGCGCTCAAAAGGGGAGCCTATTCCTGACTACCTCAAAGGCAAACTCCGCAAGCTCGACCGGCAGCTCAATCAGATGCGCTCCGTGGCCGTCTACTACCGCGAGTACAGCAGCATCGAGAACTTGCAGCTCCTCGGCGAGAACTATATCAAGCAGATGAAGCGCGACCTCACTCCGCTCACGTTTCAGACTTCCATTCTCTGCCGCCGCATCGGCATTGCCAAAGACGGCTTCTATTCCTCAATGCGCGAGGGCCACAAGTACGACGGCAACAACAACGACTACCTCGAAAGCCTCGGCCTTGATGTTGCACTGCGCCATCCCGACATCTTAGAGACCATGACCGCACAGGCTGACGGCGACATCAATCCTGATGCGCCTATCTGCATCGGCATGGACTACAACGCGAATATTAACTGGATCGTCTGTGGGCAACCGTCAGGCCGTCGGCTCAACGTCCTCAAATCTTTCTTCGTCAAGTTCGAGCGTAAGATTCCGGCACTCGTCGAGGACTTCTGCCGCTACTACGCCGGGCATCGCAACAAGACCGTGGTCTACTATTACGACGCAACCGCCCTTGGCTCAAACTATGCTGTCAACGACCAGGACTTCCACTACAACGTAGTGAAAGAGTTTGAGCGCCACGGCTGGTGCGTTGAGTCGGTCTCCCTCGGAAACCCGATGCGACACGACGAGAAGTATCTTCTCATCAACAACGCCTTTGCCGGAAAGCAACGCCTTATGCCGTTCTTCAACCGCTCCAACAACGACGACCTTATCCTCGCCATTCAGACCGCCGGTGTCTCCAACGGTCGCAACGGCTTCCGCAAGGACAAGTCCGGCGAAAAGCTCGCAGAGAGCGAGGAGGATTTATTGGAGCATCGCACCGACGGCACCGACGCTTTCGATACCCTCTACATCGGCTGCGAGAAATTCCCGTACCATGACTCTTTCTCTCTATCAATGTCGGGTGTGTTATAGCGACACTTCTTTTACGCTGTAAATCAACGTCCTGCATTGGATTATAGTTGGAATACGATATAATATTCCCTGTTGCATAAAATATTTATCGCTATAATTTGCTGATTTCTGAAAAATATTGCGTATATTTGCAGCCGTAAACAAAACCTACGGCATTATGTATTATTACCCTCCAACATATAAGATCATTAAAGATGCGCCGCTTCGCAAGGCGCTCTATATAGCATCCGACCGCAGTAAATACACCGGCGGTTTCGACGACAGCTACAAACTGTTCCAATATATCGCAGATAATGGCTTCGCATCCCTTGACGATATTGTGGAACTCGACCGCACTTTCGGCATTGACTTCGAGAAGTATCTTCGTTGGAAATACGAGATTGACAAGAAGAAAGCCACCGACAAACCGGGTATTACCTTTGAGGACATCTTTAACGAAGAACGCAAAGCGAATGAACACAATGGCTTTTATCCCGCTTGTTGGAACGAGTTCCTGACTTTTCGAGGTACGTTCATCAATTTTTGGCTGATAATGGATGGACATTTCCACGGCCAAAAGATGAATGAAGAAACGAAACTCCCAGTCGGCAAGACTGACAATGATGGCTTACGCTATTGGCAAGACGAGGGGCCGCTCTCTCTGAAACCCATGGCTGAGGACCGCAAGGACTATGATTGTGCCGAGCAAGACCCGGAAATCAACGCCTGCTTCGAATATGTTCTTCAGCGCACCAATCAGCCGTGGTACCGCTACAAGTTAGTCGAATTGTTCAACGGCTTTGCGTACCGCAACCGCGTTAGTTGGAGCGATGTCCGATTCCTCGAAAACGAGTTCGGATGCCCTCTGCGCCAATATCTCTGCAACACGGCAGAAGTATGGTGTAAGGGATATAAGGGCGTAATGTCAATGGACGAGCTGCACACATACATCAACGATTACGTTCACTTCGCGCCCGACGAAGAACGCCCGGAACACTTCATGCCATTCCACGTAATCCGTACAGCATTTATCGCCGTGGTCGAAGATGCGATGTATAACAAACAATGGTAGCCATTCTTTGCCATCTCACGGAAATCTCGTAACTTCGCATATCTCAAACTTGTATATGACGAAACCGGCAACAACAATAGACGAACAGCTCGACCTCCTGAAAACAAGAGGTCTCGCCATACAGGATGAAGACAAGGCGCGTGAAATACTCCTTGACATAGGATATTACCGACTTGGCTTCTACCTTTTCCCATTTGAAAAATCATATCCCCAGCTGCGAAACCGCACACACGAATATATCGACGGCGCAACTTTTGAGGACGCGGTTAAACTCTATTACTTCGATTTTGACCTGCGTCTGTTGCTTACTCGATACCTGACGCGAATTGAGATTGCTTTCCGAACTGCATTGATTTACAACCTTTCCAACAAATACTCTCCCAATTCCGTATGGTTTATAAGTCCGTCTGTTGTCAGCCGTTCTTATGCGAGGGATTTTGAAAATAAAGTTTACACCGCCGACTTCAAGCGCAATCCTATCATTCAGCGCCACCATCAGAAGAATCCTAATGACCGCTTCGCGCCCTCGTGGAAAACACTCGAGTTTATGACATTCGGTGCTGTTATGAAGCTGTATGAGCAGCTCAAAGAACGCGATGATAAAATCCTTATCGCTCAG
The DNA here is from genome assembly GCA_905212215.1 of uncultured Porphyromonadaceae bacterium. Taxonomy (GTDB): domain Bacteria; phylum Bacteroidota; class Bacteroidia; order Bacteroidales; family Muribaculaceae; genus Lepagella. The sequence continues at coordinate 174 of CAJMDR010000166.1, read as the reverse complement.
AAACTCGGCATCCGGCAGGTCGTTACGTTTGAAAGCTATATGCACACTATCCGGGAAGTCCGTAACGCCTGCGCCCACGGACACCTCCTTTATGACTTGCGGCTTCCGCGACGCATCAATCGCGGTCCGGCGCATATCACGCCCCAGGAATCAGGAAACATTGTCGGCGCTTTG
>CAJMDR010000165.1 GCA_905212215.1 uncultured Porphyromonadaceae bacterium | reverse complement strand
GCTACGGCACCTACATACTGGTTGCCTATGAAGTTACAGGTCGAATCGATGGGAAGGTTGAACACTTTGGCGTTGGCGCCGCCGGAACCGATGAGGCCGATGTACTTCTGGGTGTCGGCGTCATATTCCGTCTTAAGGTTACGGATGGTTTTTCCGTTACCGTCGATGATGCCGTTGAAATAAGCGTTTGAGCCAAGACAGATAGTCTCGAAGCCGTTGGAGAAGTCCAGGTCGGCACCAATGCGGAAGTATTCGCTGTCGAATCCTTTCTGATACTGGTTGCTGTAGAATGCCAGCGTGTTCCAGTCGTTGGCATTGTTGATGATCCAGGGATTTGCTTCCGTACCTTCGCCGTTAGCCAGCAGACGCGGGGTGGCGAACAGAGGCACATTCATTGAATAGCTGCCGTCTGCCGAAGCCAGGCGCAGAGTGTCGACTGCCACTTCTTTCGATTCAGTGTGACGCAGAGTCTTGCCGTCGACAACGGAGAAGTCAGTACCCTTGTCCAGAGTAATCTTCGTTCCCTGCGGAGCGGTTATGGCGGCGTCATGACGCTTGTCGAAGCGGCTTTCCAAACGGGGAGTCTCGACGAAGTCAACATGAGTGGCGGCATACCACTGCGATGCGGGCTGTGCGGCGAATGCCTTCAGCACGGGATATTTGCCTTTCTCGAACTGCCACAGTGCGGCATCGAGGCCCTCTATGGCGTTGCCGGAAACGAGAGCGGAAGTTGTCATGCCCTTCGTGCCGACGAGAGTTGTGTTGTCAGCTGCCGAATGATAAGCCATCTGTGAATCGAAGAAGCAGTTCTTAACGCGGTCGCCGGTGGTTACGGAATAACCGGAGCCGATCACCGCGCCACGGGTGGAGTTGGAGGTGCCTTCAACCACTACGCCGGTATTGACGCAGCCTGTCATGTGGTTTTCCTCTCCGCCGGTATAGGAGCCTGCTATACCGCCCGAATGAGCGTAGCTCATGATCATGCCCTGGTTGAGGCAATCCTTTACGGTGCCTTCCGAGTCACCTACTATACCGCCGACATAAATAACATCGGTGGGATCCTCGTTGTAGGGACCCTGCGCCGCTATTACGTTACCGGAGTTCTGGCAACCCTCGATGAAGGAGCCTCTCTGTGCAGCGGCAACGATGCCGCCTACATTGCGGTGTCCGCCGCGGATGGTACCGGCATTGAAGCAGTTCAGCACCTTGGAGTCAGCATAAAGCTGCGATACGATACCGGCCGCGAAGTTGTCCTGAGCCGTTACGTTAGCCAAATTGACAATGTTCTCCACCAGACCGTAGGAAGCGGTAATAACGGCTAAACATTGCTGCCGCCGTTGAATTCGCAGCTGGAGTCGATGATGAGGTTCTTGATGACCGACTTTTTGCCGGTGAACATGAACAGACAGCCAATAGCCGAGCTGTTCTGCGGAACAGCGAGCTTAAGGTTCTTGATGTGGTGTCCGTTGCCGTCGAGTACGCCGTTGAAGGCATAGGCGGGAGCGTTGTGCGAATAACCTCCGAAATTAGTCACTCCGGCGAAGTCGATGTCGCCTTCCAGACGGAAGTAAGTGCCTTCGTAGTCAAAGAGGTCAACGTCTACAGCCTTGAACACACGGTCCAGGTCTGCCTTGTTACGGATGATGTAGGGGGATGCCTGAGTGCCGTCGCCGTCGAATTCTCTCGGAGTCACCTTGACTGGAATCATGCGGAAGTAATTTCCACTGAGAGCCACGATGGTGTCGGAAGTCAGAGTGGTTGCGGTAACAGTAACGTTATTACCGTTGATCTTGAGGCCGTTGCCCTCGTCGGCATAGCGGCCGTTATGGAAGAAATGCCATGTCACGCCGTTGGCGCTGCCGAGTGTGAAGGCGCTGCGAATGCCGCGTATGTTCTCATTGTTTGCGAGCATCATGGGTACGCGGTCGAGTGCGGCGCGTTCATGGCCGATGAAACGTTTCAGCATAGGATATTTACCTGCGGCGAGGTCCCATGCCTCTGCGTTGAATCCTGCGGGGAGCTGACCGGAGATGAGGTCGGTGGTGAGCATGCCATGCTCGGTGCCTCCGTTGAATACAGTCTGCTTGTCGAAGTAAGAATCGGAAATGGTACAGCCTTCGGCGACTGCTGCGGCTATTTCGTTGCCGCGTACATCACCGCTCACCATTACCGTACCGGTCATCAGCGAGCCTTTCACTGCAGCCTGACCTGACATTACGCCTGCTATGCCACCTGCGTTAGGAGTCATGTAGCTCTGCACGATACCTGTGCTGAGACAGTCGTTGATCTTGACATCTTTTGCAGTGCCGACAATGCCGCCTATGTCAGCCGTGGAAGAGGAAGAGCCGCGGTGCATGATCTGACCTGCGAACCAGCAACGGTTTACTTCACCCTTGCCGGTAGACTCGCCGAGGATGCCGCCCACTTCCTCATTGCCGATAAGAATGATGTTGCCAGCAAAGACACAGTCCTCGATCATTGCGGTGTCGCGGGTGAAAGTACCCTGGATACCACCTATGCTGGGGGAATCCTCGTTGCCGGGAGTGCGTTCTATGGTTGCTGTAACAATGCAACGGCGCACCTTGGCACCGTTGTTGTTTCCGGCGATGCCGCCCACGAAGTTATTGCCTTTCACGGAACCACTCACGGTGCAGTCTTCTACTTTGCCATTATTGATTACATAGCCGGTGATACCGCCACAATACGAGGAACTGATGTTGTCCATCAACACCTTTGCGTTTTCAGCCTGTACATTCTCTATGGTGCCGTAAGAGCGGCCGCACACTGTGCCTACGAAGCCGTTGGCCGAAGAAACATCGGGATTTACGAGCTTAAGGTTGCGCACGGAACCGAAGAGTGAGATTTCACCGAAGAGACCGGCACGATAGCTATTGCCGCGGCTCTGTTTTACGGTAAGGTTGGAGATGGTGTGTCCCTGACCGTCGTAATTGCCGCCCCATCCCCACTGGTCGATGGCACAGACAGGCTCGAAGTTCTCCACATCGCTCATGTCGATGTCGGCCGTCTGCACGAAGTATGCGTCGGGGAAGATGCACTTGGTGCCGCTTACTGTTTTCTGCAGGCCTACATTATAGTTTGTAGCGCGTGAAAGAGTGAGAAGGTCCTGGGCTGTTGCCACACGGTAAGGGTCTTCCTTTGTACCGCTGCCCGGAAGGGTAAAGGCGGTGTTGAGAGGTTTGAAGGCATCGGCTGGCTGAACCTTGATGACGGATTTCAGCACTAAGTCGACGCGGTTCGAGGAAGTGGAGCCTGCCACACAGTAAGGACCGGTAACGATGCTGTCGGCAACGAACTGTGCCGGAGTCGCAGAGCTGTTGCAGGTAGGTGTGGGAGGATTATTGTTGTAGTTGATGTTGGTGACGTTATAGTTGCGGACCACAATCCTTGTGCCTGAAGAGTTCGTTCCTACGCCAACCTGGGTGTAGGGGAATCCTATGTTGCCCACCGTGTCGATGTTGCCGGTGACAGGATATCCCATTCCGTAGAAGTTCTTTACAAGAATCTGCGCGTTGTTGATGCGTGAGAAGTGCACAGGATAAGTCTGAACCTTCTGCTCCCCTTCCAGCCAGAGCGAATAGTCAGTCTGGGTGGCGTTCATCTTGTAGAGCTGGTCACTGTAGCAGCGAATCTGCCCGTTGGTCGTACCGGTGACCACCACCAGAGCCTGAGGCATATATATAATGCCTCTTGGGGAGATGCGGGCCACCATGGGATTGTTGAAATAATGATTCTCGTTGAAGTCCGCCAGATAAAGGTACATCTGGGAGCCATCCTCCATGGTGCCGACCAATTGTCCGGAGGGGATGGTGAGGGTGCCGTCGGCGGCGTTGATGGTGGCCTGCAAGGAGCCTCCCACGCCGAACATGTTGCGGATTACCACCTGATCTGCTGCTGTACCGGCAGAAATCGACATCTGATACATGCCGGTGACAGTGGTGGTTGTCTGTGCGTTATTGTAGGAGTCCTGAATGTAGTTACCTACAACAGCGTCTCTTGAGGAAGGCGTGGTGCGTTGCCACCATTGTTCCTGTTGTGCGCCATAGCGTTGTTGCCCGGGCAACGACGACAAAGAGAGCGGAGAGGCGGTAGAGATCGTCGCTTTCCCTGCTCGCTGAGGCGCTTTCTGTAGCTGCATCTGGGCGGCGCCGGGAAGAAGTCCCAGTACCAGAGCCACGATGCCAAGCAAAGCTTTTCTCATAAAAGTTGGATATTAAGTTAGTTTATTCGCTTGATGGATGAAGCCGGTAACGAACAGCTCACTTTACCATTCGAGGCCAAAGGTATTAAAAATTTTTCATAACCGCAAAATACGTTCACAAAACGTCAGAATCCCCATGAACCTGTTTACGCGATTATCTTTGCAAAAAGCACTTGTTTGGATTGATAAACTATGCACTATTTTTAACTTCAGTTTAACTCTGACTTATATTTCCGGATAAAATCAGAGGCAAAAATCGTAGTATGCTACTGTAATTATACCTCCGGATGATGTTGCAAAACGTCAACAACTAAACTTTTGCGCGATTTTCAATGCCATATTGATTTTTAGACAAAAAATATTATTGCCCGGATTAAAATTAAATACAATCGGGGCAACTAAACTAACTAATCGGACGAATCGGACCAGTCGGATAAATTCTTTATAAGACTTATATATTTCAGGCTTTGACGGCAACCACCACCTCCTCGCCCGGCAAAAGGGAATATCGGCGGGTCTCTTCGGGCGTAAAAGTGACACGTCCCACTTTGAAGCCTACACTTGAAAGGCGACCGAAATAATCCCGTCCATAAATGCGGACATGATCCCGCTGGCCGAATTTTTCTTCACGTTCGCGAGGCGAGAGTTCTTCTCCGGCTTGCTCCTCCAACGTAATGGAACGGTCAAGGTCCATAGGCACCATCAATATTGCAGTGCCGCCGGGTCGGCATACGCGATACAGCTCTCGCATGGCACACCGGTCATCTTTAATATGTTCCAGCACATGGTTGCATATCACCATGTCGAAAGAATTATCCGCAAACTCCAGTTGCGTAATATCACCATCCTTGACATATCCGGGATAGCGATAACCGGGACATTTTTTATCAATAGCCGTATAATCGACATTCTGCATCCTACGGAACCTGTCGGCCAAAGGCTTCTCCGGCGCCACATGAAGTATTTTTAATTCCGGCTTCTTTTGCAGGCCGAACTGACCGGTAAGCCATAACCAAAGAGAACGAGCTCTGGGATAGGACATGCACTTCCAGCAAGTAAAACCGCTGTCTTCGGCTATAAAAGGAGTTCCGTCGCAACGCCGTCCATAGACAGGGCGCATACGGCGGAAGCTGTGGCCGCATATATTGCATGTACATTTATTACCGGCAAATGCCTTTGCGCACAGGCTTATATTGAGAAACATACCTTATT
>CAJMDR010000164.1 GCA_905212215.1 uncultured Porphyromonadaceae bacterium | reverse complement strand
AAGACACTCAATAAAGCGAGCTAATTTTGGAACATAGAACTGAACACCCTAGTTACTATATTGCAAAATTAGCGATTTTTTTTGACATGACAATCGAATATGCTGAGAAACATAAGGCTGAGAGCTTATTATAAGAGGTAAAAAGAGAAAACGCCGCCGAGGGAAACAACCTCGACGGCGTTGTGGTTAGGGTAGGTTTGGCCCTTGTCGGCGGCGTTTGGCTTTCTGTTCTTCACGATAGCGGTGAAGGGCCTCTTCTATGGTAAGTCCGGGATGACGGCTTAGCCACAGTTTGAAATCATCGGGTAAAGCACTTCCGTTAGTGAAACCTTCTTGTGGCTGTGTGGTCCCGATGGATGGAACTTGGGATATCCGAGTGCCGTAGTTTTGCGACTGAGATGCGGCTTGTCCGGCTAAGTCAGGATTCGATGAATAGACTCCCGGAGTCATGCGCTGTGGGTTGAATTTTATCCACACGGTTGACACATCTCCCTGACATCCGTCAACTCGGATAGCTTTCCCCGCAACATAATCATTGATTTGTTGCGTCGAAAACCGCACTCCTTTGTATGATGCAATAGGCACGATGGAGCCATCTGCATACATCCATTGAGACTGGGAATGTAGCGGTTTGTTGTTCGCCAGATGCCTGGAAATATTGCCCAGACTGAATCGCCGGTCAATCTTCGAGGCGGCGAAACGCTTGCCTTTCCGGGTGTACCATAGGCCCTGCAATTCGCTGGTGCCACGCTTATATTTGTATTCTATGCCGACACCAGCCGACTTTAATCTGGCCTCGAATTGATCAAAAGTGTGAACACTTCGGTCATTCCAAACAGCTTCAACGGCATTGAAAATCTCATAACGGACTTTCTCCACACCGCGAAGTCGGTTGACATTTGTCTGCTTTTTACCCTCGGAAATGTGCAGTCCATATTCCTTTGTCAAGTCAAGACAGACAGCCTTGTTTCGGCTGAAATCATTTTTATCGGAAATGGTTTCGGCATGATTATCTATTCGGCTGAACACGATATGACAGTGTGGATAATCCTTGTCGAGATGACGGACAATGATGTATGGAGTATCAACGATGCCCATTTTCTTCATATATTTTTGGGCAATCTCTACCATAATCCGGTCATCAACTTTATCCTTGTCGTTGGCATGAAAGTTCAGAGAAATATGTCCTACCGGATTTTTCAAATCCGGATTCAAGGCGAGATTATCTTCAAAAGAGGCGATGATTCCACTCCGTCCCTCGATAGTAGATACATCTTTACAGTCGATAAGACGCCATTCTTTGCATGGAGAACCGTCGGGATTATCCTTCTTTCGACGGGTGACGTAATCGACGCAGCCGCCAAAACTTCCGCCTTTTGTTATCTTGCCCATCATACGCTATCGGGTGTATTTCGATAGATTTTTATCAGTGAAAGAACAAAATCCTTGCACTGAATTATCTCTCTGTATGTACGGACAATCTGGTCATCTGAGGTACCACCCTTTAGAATGGCACCAACAAATTTTGCCGTGCGGTTGAGATTTTCGGCGATCCCCTGAAGATCGCGGATTGCCTTGACATCTCTTGGCGTGAGCCTTTCCACGACTTTACAATGTAGCGCCGACTGCCGGATATATTCCGAGCGGTTGAGCCCTGCCGTGAGAGCTTTGTCCATCATTACTTGATACTGGTCTATGTCGAATTTCACCGGCACCATGATGGACTTTCGTTCATCAGCCGGGAGCTTGGGACGCCCTTTAGCGGGGCGTAAATTGGATTTCTTCATTGGAAATTCTGTTTGAGGTTTGTGACCATCGGGAGCGGAGGGGAGCGAGTCGTTTGAGGATTACTTGTAATACGAAAACATAAACTCGCTCCCTCCAATTCCGAACCCCTGCGATAGTTTCGAGGTGCACGAAACTACGAGGACTATTTAGCGGTCAAAATGTAGTTGCAATCACGCGCTCAGAGTTTGCGCCAGATTTCGATGTCCGGGGAATAGGCTCGCAGATGGTCGGCGAGGACAGCGTTGATGTAGCTGGCGACGGTGGTGCCACGCTCGCCGAGGATGCGGGCGATGCGTTCAAGCTGCTCCCAGATGTCGTCCTCGATGTTGACTGGATGGCGGTTCACCACCTTTGCCGGAGTAAGGAACGTTGCCTTGAACTCGGCGAAATCCGACTTACGCTGCTGCTTGCCGATGCGCTGTTGCTTCGGTGGCTCGGCTGTGTTTGATATGGTTGTTGCCTCGGTTGCCGTCTGCTCGTTGCCAAATAGATTTTCATTGGCAAAGGCGTTGGCTGTGGTGGTGCTGTTAACAGCGTTGTCGCTGTTGACTGCAGGAGTGGAGTTGGTAGAGTTATCGGGTTGCATAATAATTGGGGGGTTAGAGGTTGATACTTGGTTTTCGGGTGCATCTGTCAACTCGGTTGACTTGGATGCGGTGGATTTATATGTTTTCATTGGAAAGTGTGGTTTTGGTGAAACTTTGGTTGACAAGAAAATCATTCAAGTCGTTAAACTCGGAGTAGAGTGTTGAGCGGTCAATCACGATTGAGCCATACATGGCTGTCAACTCAGATAATGCAGTTTGTCCGGCGGTGTCGTTGTCAAGATAGCAGTTGATTGTTTTGTAACCTCTGAGAAAAGGTACAGCCTTGTTGACATTGACAACCGAGTTGAGTATGATTGCGTCGGCTCCGCTGATGATGCCGAGTGCGAGTGCCGAGAGATAATCTATAAAACCCTCGAACACGACACACTCTGTTGACGGGCCATCTCTCGCCCACGGAAGATATGAGATGTCCTTGCGTCCTCGGCAACCTTTGAAATATCGGTTGCGCAGTTCCCAGCCTCCGCTGACATTCTCAAATGCCACGGCAAAATATGATTTACCGTTGACACTGTAATGAGCCTCATTGCAGTTCGCCTTGGTGATGTGTGCCGGAATACCACGCTCTTGGAGGTATGCGACAAGTGCGCGGTGTTCCAGTGGCACGACCTCAAATCGCTCCATGCTCGGCGCAGAATGCCGCTGGGGATAAGAGGAAGCGACTGTCTGCACCGATGGCACCGGACAACTGTCAGCGATGCAACGCATGAGATAGCGCAGGTCTGTTGACTGATACATTTCTGCTGCAAGGTCGATGATGTTTCCACCTCTACCAAGTCCGAAATCATACCAGCAGTTGAGCGTGGTTTCCACCTTAAACGACGGCGTATGTTCCTGTCGCAACGGTGATTTATACCATAGCCTCGTTCCTTTTCTCGCCATCGGTTCATGTCCGAGTTGAGACAAGAAGTCGGCTAAAGGGATTGATTTAATCTCTTTTATCATGGGTTCTAAAATGTTTGGGTGAGATGGTTCTTGGTTTAGCTCCTATTATATATGCCCTTTTCTAAACCAAACCAATTTGGTGTTTCTCAATAGTAGAAATCCGGATTGTAGATATACTCTCGGTTCTCGTAGCGGATCATTCCTTTGTTGTCAAGAAAGGTCTTTAAGCCCTTGACTTTGTTGTTGGAATACGGGTGTCCACAGGCGGCATATCCGGCTTTCAATGCCGCCTCAAAGTTGCGACAGCCTTTAATCGGCCCGTTGGCGAATACCACACCTAATGCCTCGCGGTGCTGTTCCTCGGTCAACTCCTTGTATGGATAAGGGTCTTTGGTTTTTTTGCCCAGCTCAGTGAACACATATCCGCTGGCTATCTCCGGCAGACCGTAATCATTTACTCGGAACGCAAACGGGTCAAACTCGGCGGCGCGTATCATGGCGGCACATACCTCCGAAACAGTGTCATCGGTTTTGCTTCGGCTTATCTGTAGCACAGTCTCAGCCTTGTTGTTGAGTTCGGTACCGACATGACCACGGGCATTGTCATCGCTCTTGTTGAGATGCAGGACAGTGTGAATATGTATCTGGAATTTGTCAGTCCACTCCATCAGCTTGCCGATGAGGTCGGTTGATTCCTTGGCGCAGTTGATGTCATACATCAGGTCGCGCACACCATCGATGATTACAAGCCCGACGCCCGGAGTGTTGATTATCGCCTGTTCAATGACTTCAAGGCGCAGCGATGGTGTAAGCTGACGCAGGGCGGCAAATTTCAGATTCTCCGGATGGGTGTCAGTCGGCAGTTTCGCCAGTCGTAAGGCGCGCTCCATTACCTTCTGACAATGATACGGACTTTGCTCGGTGTCGAAGTAGAGGATTGTGCGCTTGTCATCCGGGAACTCGGCGGTATAGCCAAGCACCTTGCCGTTGACGAGCGAAGCCCCGACAATGGCAGCTACATTAAAGGTCTTTTTGCTCTTTGCCTTACCCGTCGAAGCAGAGAAATTGCCGAGTGTTCCGATAACGCTGCCGTTGGCATACAGTACCTCCGGCGCAGTCTGAATCTCATCGGTGATTCTCAACTGCTTTTCCTCCCAAAGTCGGAGGATGTCTTGCTTCACTTCGCTCACGCCTCACCTCCTTCCTTTGAGGCGTGAATAAGGTCGAGTGCTTTCTGGGCGTCGATGACGATTTTTCTGCCATTTTGAGTAATGGCATCTTTGATTACGCCACTGTTCTTGATACGGTGTGCGGTCGCTTTGCTGCACTGGAGAAGGTCGCATAGTCCTTTGATTCCGTAAACGAGCCAACGCTTTGCTGTGGTGGCAACATTTTCGTCAGAGGTTACGCTTGCGGGTGCGGGTGGGGTCTTGACAAAATGAGAGTCAAGTAATTCTAAAAATTGTTCTCCGGTGTACTGCCAGAGAGGAAGTTTGAGTAACTGGTCTTTTGTCATACGCAGTGTGGGGTTGAGTTATACTTCCGCCCTCAGAGAGAGCGTATCCGAGTATCTCCCGGACACTGCAAAATTACAACCGGTTATGAGTGGGGTGTATGTGGTTTCATCTTATCCACTTAATAGAACTACCCATCAGAGTATCAGACTCTAACGGGTAGTTTCATAAGGTCTCTAAAGTGGAATTTTGAGTGGTGAAAGTGGGGCGCAAGTGGTATCTTTAAGTCGCAAAGACCATCAGGCCCGCTTTTTATGGTTTTTGAAGATTTCATCCCCCTCGTCAGCGTAAGCCCGACTCGATGCGCTGGCATCGCTTCCACGGGGGTGACAATACTTCTTTTCGTAATAACTCCATTCGATACCGAGGTGGTTGAGAATGTCCTCGCGCCATGCGGTTTTGTGTTTAGCGGGAACAATCTCATATAGCTTCGATACGAGATAACAAGCCTTGATGGTCTGTTTGGGTCGTATCTTTATAGGCTCATGCTTGCCGTGGAGATTGAGCGATGAATGAAACTGGGTTTCTGTCGGATTGTCGAACACATCAGAACATGCCACATACAATTCGGAGACAAGTATCATCGGGAACAGTTCTCCGTCCCAACATTTCTTTTCCTGTATGTCGTGAACTGCCGATACCGTTTTTT
>CAJMDR010000163.1 GCA_905212215.1 uncultured Porphyromonadaceae bacterium | reverse complement strand
GAGGCGGCACACCGTCTCTTCGGTAGAAAACTCGTCTCTTTCCCTGTCGCCGCCGGTAGCACCGTTCCCCAGCGTAAGTATCAGGAGTGCCGCAAGGTACTGGAAAAGATGCTCTCATACAGCAACTACACATCCGTGGCAATGGCAAACATCGGGTTTGCTCCCGGTCGTGCTGTCGATAAAAGCAAGTACGGTACCCACGGTATTGTGGCAACCGGCGTGCCCCCTTTGGTTCTCGATGATGACATGAGCCGTATCTATCATCTCATCGTCAAGAGAATGTATCAGGCATTCAGCAAAGACGCAGTGGTTATCCGCACCCGTGTCATCACTGAGTGCGAAGGAGTCCGCTACGAATGGAAAGGAGAAACCTACAAGACCAAAGCCTGGCACTCGCTCTTCCCCGACACGCTGATGAAAACACAGCCGATGCCTGTACTCGCTGAAGGCGAAGAGACCGACATCTTCTCAACAGGCTCGTGTATCGCAAAGTCTCCGATGCCCGAAGACTACACGGACGCTACTCTCATTGAGGATCTTCTCGCAATCCGTGGCACGGTTTATTCTGCCGGAATCGCTAAAGACATCGTCCATCTGGAATCAAGCGGTCTCATCGAGCGCGACGTATGGGGGCACCTTTCGCTCACTACAAAGGGGCGTCTGCTTTACGGCATCATCAAGGATATGAAGATTGCCGACATCGGCGAGGTGGTCAAGGTGGACACTCTGATGAAAGAAGTCGCCCGTGACGTACTCTCAACGAGTGCATACGACAATCAACTCAAACAGTTCACCCGCGACGTGACGGCAGGAATCCTTGCATCGGCAAAACTCTTTCCCAGAATGGAAGAAGACATCCCGTGTCCTCACTGCTCAGAGGGGGTAATGAAAACCTTCGGCAGAGTTGCAATGTGCGACAACCCCGAATGCGGCCACTACGTGTTTCGCCAGTTCTACGGCGTGACGCTCACCCATGATGAACTCGCCTCGCTCATCAACACCGGCTCGACACCGTTCATCGGAGGTTTCCGTGCCCGTAGCGGCAAGACCTTCAAAGCCCAAGTGATAATCAATGCCGCCGGGAATACTCAGGTGGTCAGCAAAAACAAATCCGAAAACGCCTAAACAATTGCAATTATGAAAAATACTCTCGACGCATACATCCGCTACCTGTCAAACTTCCTCTCTCGCAACAACTATCCGGAGGCCGAAGATCTCAGCTTCATCAACGCCCGTGCAGACCAGGCATACGAGGTGTTCTGGGAGGCACGACGCGGAGGGGTGGAGGTGTCCACCGCCGAGGAACTGGCTATGATAGCACTCATGCAGGGCTATGAGGGTGATTCCTTTGACGACCTCGTCCGGGAAATCCTATCCGACTACAGTCCGGAAGAAGGCTATGACTTCTTCATTTCTGATATGGATGATGTGCTCGAAGAATACCGTGAGCGGTATTCTCCCGACAAGTACCCCGTGCATTCGGCGGAGTACGAGGCGTTCAAGACCGAACTTCTCGGTGTAATCGACGACTATTTCACCACCTATTTCCACTGATATGGCATATAACAGACTTAAAGTTATGCGCGACAACATCGAGGCGATAAGGCTTGCCTTTCGCCTCGGCGTTGCCGGACGCTCGGCGCAGACTGCCGAGGAGCGCGAGATACTGCGGAAATACGCCGGCTTCGGCGGGTTGAAGTGCATTCTCAACGATGCCAATGAACTGGCTGATGCAGCCAAGTGGAGCAAATCGGAGATTGAACTGTTCGCGCCTACGGTGGAACTGCGTCGGCTTATCCATGATTACAGCCACAACGATAAGGAGTTTGCCGGGTACATGGATTCACTGAAAGCCTCGGTGCTGACTGCGTTTTATACCGACAACCGCATTGTTGATGCCATCTCTGACTCGCTGAAATATTCCGGAGTCGAGATAAAAAGTTTTCTGGAACCGTCTGCCGGTCAGGGAGCATTTATTGACTCGTTCCTGCGCAATGACAGATACCCCGGTGCTGAGGTATTGGCGTATGAGAAGGATTTGCTCACGGGTAAAATCCTTTCAGCGCTGCATCCGTCTATTCTTACTCGCATAGAGGGCTTTGAAAAGATAGAAAGCGACTTCAACGGCTATTTCGATGTCGCTGCCTCTAATGTTCCTTTCGGTGATTTCGCGATTGCGGACCCCGCGTATGCCGTGAGCAAGGAGATTGCCTACCGTCAATCGACAAAGGCTACACATAACTATTTCTTTCTCAAAGCACTCGACCAAGTGCGCGAGGGGGGATTGGTTGCCTTCATTGCATCGCAGGGTGTTATGAACGCTGCTTCTCCTTTCATACGCATGGAGCTGGTGAAGCGTGCCGACCTTGTGGCGGCTCTACGTCTGCCCAACAACACTTTCTCCGATAACGCCGGAACTGATGTAGGCTCTGACCTGATTATTTTCCAGAAGCATACCGGAAAGAAGGCGTTGTCGGCTGATGAAGAGTTTTTCATTCAGTCGGTTGTTGACCGTGGTACGAAGGTACCGGGCAATAAATTCTTTCAGGCTTTTCCGCAGAATGTGATAAGCGATGATGCAAAGATTGGCACCGATCAGTATGGAAAACCGGCGATTGTCTATACACATACAGGAGGTGTTAATGGCATTGCCGAGGATTTACGCAAGGCTCTCGATGAGTCGCTGCGCTTGCGTCTGAATCTGGAGCTGTATAATTCCAATGGTATAAAACCTCCCACGCTAAACCCTGTCAAGCCGACTCCGACACTGAAGCCGGAGGTAAAGCCGACACCCGAAGTAAAGCCGGAATCACCGAAACAGAAACCGCTTGCCGAGAAGATTGAGCAGAGGAACGAGCCTTTGCTCAAACAGTATCAGGAGATGAAAAAGAAGCATCCCGACGCCATTCTTATGTTCCGCGTGGGTGACTTCTATGAGATTTTCGGCAAGGATGCAATCGAAGCGTCTGAAATACTTGGGATTACTCTGACGCGCCGAATGAACGGCCTTGACAACCGCATTGAATTGGCGGGATTTCCACACCATGCCCTCGACACTTATTTGCCCAAACTTGTGCGGGCAGGCAAGCGTGTGGCTATCTGCGAGCAGTTGGAGGATCCGAAGCTGAAAAAGACACCCCGGCAAAAGGTGGTCGAGACGGTTACGCCTAACCCACCTCCGAAGCCAGAGCCAAGATTGGAATCCAAACCTGAACCCAAACCAGTTGAAGCTCCAAAGGTAGAAACTAAGGAGATTGAAACCGACGGCAGACCCGATTATTCGGACAATCCCGATCCGCGTCTGTTTGCCTACAATCTTTTCGGAGAACTGGAGCCTGTGCAGCAGAAGAACAACCGTCGTCAGCAGATGCAAAAGCCGGAGGAAAAACCGAAGCCTGCCAATCCTGCGACCAAGGCAAAGCCGATAAAATCATCAGGATTCCGTAAACTGACTGATAAGGAGCTTGAGTTCTATGGCTCGTTGAACTGGGACGACAATCCCCCCATCAATGGCTTTTATGAAGCCATGATGTCGATTGCCCATTGTCAGATGGAGGAGATGCGTCTTGAAAAGAAATCTCAGGAAGCGGCACAAGCCGCCGGAATTGCCCCCGGAGAAACTTATATCGAAAAGACCGAAGGCGATTTCATTCCCGGTGGTCGTGCCCGCCAGCCGAAAGTTACGGCTATTCCTATCGAGCGCGATATGTCGCCGCGTCCGTTCTCGGAGGATATTCAGTTCTTTCACAAGAACGGCTCAATGGTCGTTGCCGACGGTATGGTCGGATTTCTGTCAGATGTCAGAAAGACGGGAGCCACATTTACGCCTCTCGGTCTAAAACATGAGCAGGAGAAGCGCGCCATGCTGTATATCACCATGTCCGAGACATACCAGCAGCTCTACAACTACGAGGCGGAGACACATGAGCCGAGTGAACATCTGCGCGAACACCTCAATCAGTATTACGATGAGTTTGTAGCCAAGTATGGCAATCTCAACGAGAAGCAGAATGTCAAGTTCATTATGATGGACGCCAACGGTCGTGACGCACTGGCATTGGAACGTGGCGAGAACGGTCAGTTTGTCAAGGCTGACATCTTCGACCATCCCGTTTCATTCTCTCTTGATGAGGTTACAAGTGTAGATACTCCGCTGGAGGCACTGACTGCGTCGCTCAACAAATACGGTGAGGTAAATCTCGAATATATGTCGTCATTGGTGGATATGGATGAGGACGCAATGGTTGAGAACCTTGGCGGACACATCTACTACAATCCGCTTGTGAGCAATTACGAGATAAAAGACCGCTTTATAGCCGGAAATGTCGTTGCCAAAGCCGAGGCAGTCAAGGCATGGATAGATAAAGAGAAAGAACGCATCAAAGGCTTCCCCGGCTATGACGGTATAGAACCGTTCATCGCCATGTCGCAGGACTCCCTCAAAGCATTGGAGGAAGCCCGGCCCCGCCGCATCGAGTTCGATGAACTTGATTTCAACTTCGGTGAGCGATGGATCCCTACGGGTATCTATTCGGCATATATGAGTCATCTGTATGAAACCGAAATAAAGATTGCATATTCTTCCTCGATGGATGAATATTCGGCAGATGCGCCTCACAAAAACATGAAGATATGGGAGGAATTCTGTGTCAAAGGTTATTATCGTGTCTATGACGGTATGAGTCTTCTTAAACACGCTCTTCACAATACCATACCTGACATAAAGAAGTCAATCGGTAAGGATGAGGACGGACACGACATAAAAGTTCCTGACAACGAGGCTATCCAACTCGCCAATGCCAAGATTGATGAAATCCGCAACGGTTTCTCGGAATGGCTGGAGGCTCAATCGCCGGAGTTCAAGGAACGGCTGGTGGAGCTGTATAACGACAAATTCAACTGTTTCGTCAGACCCCAATATGACGGAAGCCATCAGACATTTCCTGATCTGAACATGAGGATGCTCGGAGACCGTTATGGCATCAGCTCCATTTATCAGTCGCAGAAGGACTGTGTGTGGATGCTCTTGCAGAACGGCGGCGGAATATGCGATCATCAGGTTGGTACAGGCAAGACGCTGATAATGTGCATGGCAGCCCATGAAATGAAACGCCTCGGCCTCGCCCACAAGCCCATGATTATCGGGATGAAGGCGAATGTTGCGGAAATCGCCATGACCTATCAGACCGCTTACCCCAATGCAAGGATTCTTTATGCCGATGAAAAGAGTTTCAAGGCTGACAACCGCGTGGCGTTCTTCAATCAAATCAAGAACAACGACTATGACTGCGTTATCATGTCGCACGACCAGTTCGGCAAGATACCGCAGTCGCCGGAGATGCAGCAGCAAATCCTACAGGCGGAACTTGACACGGTTGAAGAAAATCTCGAAGTGTTGAAGCAGCAGGGCCACGATGTAAGCCGTGGTATGCTGAAAGGTCTTATCAAGCGTAAGGAGAACCTT
>CAJMDR010000162.1 GCA_905212215.1 uncultured Porphyromonadaceae bacterium | reverse complement strand
GTGGAGTTGCCAACGAACTCTACGGCATGGACCAGAACGGCATCGTCCACATCGACCCCGGCTTCCTCATGGCCAAGTGCATCAAACATGCCTTCAAATCCTACCCGAAGGTGCGCATTGGCCGTGGCACCGAACTTCAATCACAGCAGGTTGATGAGCAGCCGCAGCTCTCCGATGAGGACATCTACGGAGTTGACCCCGAAACAGGAGAAGTCCTCAACGATACGCCGGAGCCTGCGCCTCAGCCTTTCGGCGACAACGAGCCTCCACAGGGCGTAACAGTCAACGCCGATGAGGAAGAAGGCTTCTGACAACAGGCCGTGCAGTGGGTGTCCGCTTGTGCGTAACACCCTCAACGGACACTACTGCACACGGCTTGGTATAATCACCGAGTATGCAACATCAAAACCGTGTAACCCTTAAATATATCAATCATGGCAGACAACACCCAAGCATTAACAATCTTTGAGCCGCGCAACGTGCAGACGCTTGCCGAACTCGCGCCTCAGTCCTACAAGGACAATCAGCTCTCCCACACCCGTTGCCTTGAAGTGGGCAATCAACTCCTCGCCCGCGCAAAGCAGGAAGGAATGTCGGATGCCCTCGACATGGAGATAGCCAAGTTCATCGAAAAGGCAAAAATCACAGTCAAGAAGATGAACGGCAAACGCACTCCCGTCACTCAGCTCTTTGACCAGATACGCAAGGTCTATACCACGATGGAGAATGACGTGGACCCCTCCAAAGCCAACTCCATACCGGGCCAACTGCAAGCCTACCGCAACGCCTTCGCCAAACAGAAACATGAGGAGGAGGAACGCCGCCGCCGCGAGGAGGCCGCGAAACAGGCAAAGGAAAACGCCAAGGTGCGTTACCGCTCCGATGTCGAGGAGGACTATGTAAAGCAGTTCAACGCTCTTGTCAATAAGAGCATCAACGAGCTGACCGACTTGGATAAGTTATTGACACTCGACAATTACGAAATCATCTATGACGGTGTCAAGGAGTATATCTGCGAACTCCCCGAAACATGGTGCCAGACGGTAATCAGCGGCGCATATCGCCCTACCGAACTCACCCCGGAGGAGTGCCGCGCCATCCAAGCCAACGTAATGGCCGGTCTGGTCACTCGCTTCAAAGAGCAATTCCCCTTTGAGGTGCAAAGCACCCGCGATGATATTCTCGACCGTCTGCCCTCCAAAAAGAAGGAGCTTGAACGTATCGCCAAAGCATCAGCCGAGGAAGCAGCCAAAATCAAGGCCGACATGGAGGCAAAGGAGCGTGAGGAAGCTGCCCGAAAGGAAGCAGAGCGCAAGGAACGCGAGAAACAGGAGGCAACCGCCGCTCAGCTCTCTGCCCAGAAACAGGAAATGGACGACCTGTTCGGTTTGCCGGTGGCCGCTCCTGCATCCTATCAGCCCAAGACACAGGTCAAGAAAAAGGTCGTTGTCGAAACTGCCGATGACATCATGAAGGTCGTGGCCTTCTGGTGGTCGCAGGTCGGCTGCACTCTGTCTATGGAGGAACTCTGCAAGGAGTTTAAGAAACAGATTACCTACGCCAACACCGCTGCCAACTCCAAGGATGCTCCGATGTTCATTTCTGACGTGAACTATGTGGATGATGTAAAAGCCAAGTAAGCATGAGCCAGAATCCCGATGCATATTACAGCCGCTCTGAGGTCAGTAACTCTGACCTTACCGCTCTGAAAAACCTCTTACACCCGGTGCCTATGCCGCCGGGTGTGAAGGAGGCGGCATTCCGCTTCGGCAATCTGGTGGACGCTATCATCACAGAGCCGGACCGCGTAAACTACTACCAACTGACCGTTGACGGTGAGCAATACACCGATGATGAGTTTCGACATGCAAAGGAAATGTACCGCTCCCTGCGTATGACTGCACGGCATGACCCCTTTCTCGCAAAGGTGTTGGCCGAGGCCGAAACACAAAGGTTCATGGTCAACAAAGCACAGGAGTTTGAGTATGGCGGTTTCCCCTTCACCCTCGACACCCGCTGTAAGTGGGATTGGTGGTTGTCTCCATATCACTTCGGCGGGGACCTCAAGACCTGTGCGGCCTCAACCCAAAAGGAATTTGAGGATGCCATTGACTTCTTCGATTGGGACCGCTCCCGCGCATGGTATATGGACATCGCACATTCCGACTGCGATTTCATCTATGCCATCAGTAAACGTAATTGCAATGTGTTCACAACGCGCATACGCCGTGACGACCCGGTGTATCTCCGTGGGCGTGATAAGTATCTGGAATTAGCATTTCAATATTGGTGTCTTGCCTTATGACCGCAACGCTGAAACATAAACTTCGAGTAGAGCCTTACGAATACCAGAAAGAAGGTATCCTGTTCGGGCTTGAACGCCGCCGCCTGTTGATAGGCGATGAGCCGGGACTTGGCAAGACCTTGCAAAGCATCGGTATTGTCGATACCGCCGCCGCTTATCCCTGTCTGGTAATCTGCCCCTCCTCGCTTAAGATAAATTGGCAGCGTGAATTTGAAAAGTTTACCGACAAAAAGTCGTTGGTTCTCGACAATGCTTCGCGCACATCGTGGCCTTATTTCCTCGGCATGGGGATGTTCCATGTTGCCATCGTCAACTATGAGAGTCTGAAAAAGTTCTTTGTCTGGGACATCAAGGGCGGCAAGACCTTCACCCTCAAAGATGTTGTGTTCAACCGCGACATCAATGTATTCCGCTCGGTAATCATGGACGAGTCGCACAGGCTCAAAGACCCAACGGCGCAACAAACCATGTTCACCCGTGGTATTGTCGAGGGCAAGGAGTGGCGCATACTTCTGTCCGGTACCCCGGTTGTCAACCATGCTCAAGACCTCGTTTCTCAACTCGCTATCATGGGCCGTCTCCTCTCTGACTTCGGAGGCCGGGGCAAATTCCTTGCTCAGTACGGCGATAATGAGAACCTATCCGAATTGTCGGATAAACTCTATGGCACCTGCATGATACGCCGCGAGAAGGCAAAGGTGCTTACAGAGTTGCCCGACAAGCAACGCACAGACCTCTACGTTGAAATCTCCAACCGCGAAGAATACGACCTCGCCGCCGCTGACCTCGCCGCCTACCTCCGCGAATACACCGAGTGTACCGACCGAGAGATACGCCGCAAAATGCGCATGGAAGCTCTGGTTAAGTTCATGACCCTGCGCTCGCTCGCCTCCAAAGGCAAGGTGAAACAGGCTACCGATTTTATAAAGAATTTCCTCGCTAACGGCAAGCCGCTGATTGTATTCTGCTCGCTGAAGGAGATTGTCAAGGCTCTGCAAAAGCAATTTCCCGATGCCGTCCGGGTTACAGGTGATGACAACACAGCCGAGAAGCAGGCGGCTGTCGATGCTTTCCAGTCGGGCAAGGCTCAACTGATAATCTGCTCCATCAAAGCTGCCGGTGTCGGCCTGACGCTCACTGCATCCTCAAATGTCGCTTTCGTGGAGTTTCCCTGGACCTACGCCGATTGCTGTCAGTGTGAGGACCGCGCCCACCGCATAGGCCAAAAGAATAACGTCAACTGCTATTACCTCATTGGCCGTAGCACCATCGACCCGGTTCTTTATAACATCATTCACAAAAAGCGGAGCATCGCCAACCAGATTATGGCCTGTGATGATGATATTCCGACCGATGAAATGTATTTCGATGAACTTGTAAACTCTTTCCTCGACTATGGTACTGATAAGTAACTCTGACATTGAGCGTATCCTTGACTGTCTCGAAATAGCGGCCCTGCACTACAGCTCCCGCAAAGGACTGCGTAACCGCAACCACGCCTGGGCAATCAATCTGCTCAGAGACAAAATAAACCGCAAAATAAACAGACAACTCCTAAAACAATCCCGCAATGAACAGAAATGACATCGCAGAGCAGCTCTGCAAACGCATCGGCTTCACCAGGTCTACATCTCTCCAGGTCGTAGACAACATTCTCGACATCCTCTCGGAGTCCTTCACCCGTGGCGAGTCCGTATTCCTACGTGGATTCGGAACCCTGGCAGTGAAGGACATGCAGCCAAGAAGGGGACGTGACCTCAACGCCGGGAAAGACATCGTCATTCCCTCGCAGCGCACAGTAAGATTCCGAATAAGTCCGACACTCAAAAAACAACTCAACAAATGAGTCTCTACTTTGAATGTTCTGTCCGCTACGACAAGATACAACAGGACGGAAAGATAAAGAAAGTCACTGAAAGATACTTGCTTGACGCCCTCTCTTTCACCGAGGCCGAAGCTCGCATTATGGAGGCTGTCAAGCCTTACATCTCAGGCGATTTTTCAATCCCGGCCATCAAGAAAACCAAAATAGCCGAAGTGTTCACCACTTCACAGGTAGCACTTGCCCTCGGCAAATCCAAATCGGATGTTGAGAAAGCCCTCCAACGTCACAGCGCCGAAGAGTTGGAAAAAGCCACATCCGCCGACAAGCTCTTCGAGCCCCAGGATTCCCGTTGGTTTCTCGTAAAGGTAGCCTTCATCAGCTACGATGAAAAAACAGCTGCTGAAAAGCGGTCAGTGTCTCAGATTCTTGTTGAGTCTACCGACATTGCCGCCGCTCGCGAACGCTTCAACGAAGGCATGAAAGGAACCATGGCCGATTACGACATAGAGTCTATCGCTGACACCAAGTATATGGACGTGTTCACATTCTCTGACTTCAATTCCAATGACCGTTGACGAGTTCAAAGCCCTGCGCGTAGCCTCTGCTACTCAAAAAGGCAACAAGTATCATGCCTTGAAGTCCGGCGGTTACGACTCCCGCAAAGAGCATCGCCGTGCTAACAGACTCAAGCTCATGCAGCGTGCAGGGCTTATCTCTAACCTCCGCGAGCAAGTCAAGTACGTCCTCATACCCACACAGCGGGATAGCGCCGGTAAACTACTCGAAAGAGAGTGCTCCTACTACGCCGATTTCGTGTACGTAAAAGACGGAAAGACCATAGTGGAGGACACTAAAGGCGTCCGCACTCCGGACTATACCATAAAACGTAAGCTCATGCTTCACATTCACGGAATAGCGATAACTGAAATATAAACCGTTATGGCACGAATAGCAAAACCGGGACTTGAATATTTCCCTTTCGACGTCGACCTCTTTCAGGACTTCCGCATACGCAAACTAATCAAGCGTCAAGGTGGCAAAGCCGTCACTGTATATGCTCTCCTGCTCTGTCTTATCTACAAAAACGGGTACTTCTTGCAGTGGGATGAAGAGTTGCCTTTCATATGTTCGGAATCAACGGGCTTTGACGAGGCGTATATACTCGAGGTTGTAAAAGCTTGCCTGGCGCTCGGGTTATTCGACAAAGAAACGTATGCCTCCGATAAGGTGCTGACTTCACGGAGCATCCAAGTGCGGTATTGCAACATTCAACGCCTCAACAAACGAACCATCAAACAGATTGACCGCTATTCACTCCTTGATGAAGCTCAGCTCGCCGCTCCCTCGTC
>CAJMDR010000161.1 GCA_905212215.1 uncultured Porphyromonadaceae bacterium | reverse complement strand
TCCGTCTTCGGCCACGTCGAAATAGGCTTCTCCCGACAGGAATATCTCGCGGGTCCGGCCGGCGAATTTTTCGGGATAGATCAGTTGTGCGCCGCGGTTGAGCGTAAGCTGCGTGCCGTCGGCAAGCGTCAGGTTCTCCACCTTTTCCCATGCGTTGTCCGGCAAGGTTACGCAGATTATGCAGCGCTTCCCCAATGGCGCGGAAGTCGAACATTTCCGCCAGCAGAGTGCGGCGATAGTTGTTGCCTGACTGGCGGAGCGCCTCTTTGCATTTCTCCAGCTCCTTCATTTTTCCTGAGATGAATTCGAGCACTTCGGGGTCGGACATCATCAGTGACTTGTTGAGGGGTGTGGTCAGCACCACACCTTCCATTGAGCGGCAACGGCTCAGGGCTACGTATACCTGTCCCGGGGCGAAGGCTCTGCCGGCATCGATTATGGCGCGGTTGAAAGTGAGTCCCTGGCTCTTGTGCACGGTAATGGCCCATGCCAGGCGCAGAGGCAACTGGCTGAAGACACCTTCCACCTTCGCCTCCACGATGTTGGTGTCGTTGTCGACCTCGTAACGAGCGTTTTCCCATTCCATGGGCTTGACGTCAATCTCCACATCGTCGTCAAGGCAACGTACCCGCACGCTGCGTGGGTTCAGACTTATCACGGTTGCTATCTTGCCGTTGTAGAAGAGATGGTCAGCGCTTGTGTCGTTTTTCAGGAACATTACCTGCGCTCCCTCTTTCAGCACAAGTTCCATGTCGGTGGGGAAGGAGGATTCCGGAAAAACACCCTTTACCTTGGCGCTGAAGGAGAAAGGCTTACCGGGAAGAGCTTCGAGTTGCGAGGCATTGTAGCTGTCGGCCTGTGCATTGTGTGTGGTGAGACGTATGTAGCCTTGCTCCATACCAGGGTTGAAACGGGGATTATAGAGCGATTTCAGAGTGAGAAGGTCCTGAGGCGACAGGGTGTTAGAGCGGACATGGTTCAGCAGTTTCAGGAATTCAGGGTTCTGTTGGCGGTATACCTGTTTCAGCCCCATGGTTACATATTGAATCCTTTCCAGAGCTCGTGAACTGAAGAAGTAATAAGTGGAATAGGCATTCTGGAGTACAGCCTGATCCGCGGGTGTCACCACCGGGGGAAGCTGCTGCAAGTCGCCTATGAGCAGAAGCTGCACTCCGCCGAAGGGCCGGGGGTCTTTGCGCAACCTGCGCAGCATGGCGTCCACACAGTCCAGCAGGTCGGCGCGAACCATGGAGATTTCATCTATGATGAGCAGGTCGAGAGCACGGATTATCTGCAATTTCTGTTTCGAGAAGCGGAAATTGGACTGAATCATTGTTCCCGGCACATAAGGCGAGAAAGATAGCTGGAGGAAGCTGTGGAGCGTTACTCCGCCGGCATTGATGGCGGCGACTCCTGTTGGAGCCGTCACCACACAAGTCTTGGAAGTATGCTCCACCACATACTTCAGGAAAGTAGTTTTGCCGGTACCGGCTTTGCCTGTCAGGAACACCGACATGTCGGTATGTTCTATGAATTCCCATGCCGTCTGCATGTCGTTGTTGAGCACCATCTCTTTCATGGGTTCAAATTTAAGGAAAATTCACAAGCCATGCAAGGGGAATTTATTAACTTTGCAAAAATGCTGAAAGAAAAATTGCGTCCGGCACTGTATATGTTGCCTGTGGGGCTTAGCGAGGTCCCGCCGAGAGAAGTGTTGCCGGCGCAGAATTTTGAAATCATAGCCTCTTTGAGGCATTTTATAGTGGAGAATGTGCGCACTGCCCGCAGGTTTCTGCGAGCCTGTCAGCGCGCTTTTCCCATAGATGACTGTGAGTTCCATGAGCTGAACGGCCATACGGATACCGCCGAGATCAGCGGTTTCCTCGATGCCCTCCGGCGAGGCGAGCCGATGGGTGTGATGAGTGAGGCCGGTTGTCCCGGAGTTGCCGACCCCGGCGCCGACGTAGTGGCGATAGCACAGCGGGAAGGGCTGAAAGTGGTGCCTCTCGTGGGGCCGTCGAGCATACTGATGAGCCTTATGGCGAGTGGTTTCAACGGCCAGGGATTCGCTTTCCGCGGCTATCTGCCGGTGAAACCCGATGAGCGGGTGAAGGCTATCAAAGAGCTGGAGGCTACGGCACGCAGGTCGCGCCAGACACAGATTTTCATAGAGACGCCTTACCGCAACAATGCCATGATGCAACAGCTTGTGAAGACATTGCATCCGGACACCATGTTGTGCGTCGCTTCCGACATTACCGCGCCTTCCGAGAACATTCTCACACGTCCTGTGGCTAAGTGGAAAGGTCATCTGCCGGACCTGGCCAAGCATCCCGCCATATTTCTAATAGATTAAGATATGGCACGTAAGCATACATTTCACCAGCATCCTGCTCAGGATGTTATAGACTTCGGCTTTACCGAATTGCCGGAAACAACAGCCAATGCCTCGCCACAGGCAGGGAAAGCTGTGTCGCCCTACGACAAGGCTGTTATGGAAAAAGAGCGGAAGGTAACCTCACCGTCGCCAATCAAGTTCATCTCGTTCGGCAGCGGTTCCAGCGGCAATTGCTCGTATATAGGATATGAGCGGGGAGGACTGCTTGTCGATGGCGGCGTAAAGGCAGATTTTGTGGAGGAACAGCTTCGAGCCAACGGCATCTCTATGGCCGATGTGAAGGGGATACTGCTGACACACGACCATCATGACCATATACAATATGTATACCGTATCCTTCGCAAACACAAGCATATACGTCTGTTTTGTACCAATCGGGTGCTGAACGGGCTGTTGCTGCGCCATAATGTGTCGAAGCGTATCCGCGACTACCACACCGCCATATACAAGGAAATACCGTTCAGTATCCTTGACTTTACCATAACGGCATTCGAGGTGCCGCACGACGGTTCCGACAATATGGGCTTCAGCCTGCGTCTCGGCGACAGGAACTTTGTCATCGCCACCGACATGGGGGCAGTCAGCGAGCGTGCCTACCATTACATGAAGCAGGCACATTTTCTTGTTGTCGAGGCCAACTATGACCTTTACATGCTGCGCAACGGCAGGTACCCGGAATACCTAAAGGCGAGGATAGAGACCGCGTCAGGGCATATGGACAACGCACTTACAGGCCGATTGTTAGCCAATATTGCCGGAAAAGGGTTGAAGTATGTCTGGCTGTGCCATCTCAGCAACGACAATAACAGACCTGACATAGCACATGCCACAGTATTGAAGGCTCTCGAGGATGCCGGATTCCGTGTCGGCACTGATGCCGAGACCCGTCAGGACCTTGCGGCTGACCTTATTCTCAGCGTGTTGCCACGCTATGAGGCTACCCGCCTATATGTTCTACGTTGAAAATTACCGGGAATGATTTTCTCGCCTTATCAGAAGCGCGAGAAAATCTTCATTTCCTTCGTGGTGCGGTTCTTCTTACCGTTATCGAAATAGATGTCGGTCTTGAAAACACGATATGTGCCCATTTTCCAGGGTGAATTATACATAGGATTAGTTGGGCGTTCCTTTGCTATGAGATAGAACTTGGTCATGTCTATGAGTTTGGCACCGCCTCTGGCGTTGAATTCGTCAAGATCCATTTCATACCATGGTGAGTCCTGATTCAGTCCTTTCCACGAATAGCCATTTTTGATATAATCATAATAGCTGCGGTAACGGATACGGAACAGTGAATTACAGTTATCACCTTCTTTGTAATGTCCGTTATAATCAGCATTTGTTTTGAATTGACGGCCAGTGATGAATTCATTGTCTCCAATTACATCATATACCACTGTCATGTCAATCTTCACGATACCATAAGGGTGCGGTTCATATACATCTTTCAGTGGCTTGCCGCTATAACTGTCGTCTCCATAGCGTTTTATGTGCAGGTTATACCATGCGGGATTGTTCTCAGCAGTATACAAAATACCTTCCGGAAGCGGTAACCTCGGGTAAAGACTTGCCGATATTGTGTAGTCATAGACTCCGTCTCGATAAGAAGATACCCCGGATACCGGTATTATCAAATTCTTTGCTTCATAAGATTCAGAGCCTACTTTTTCCGCTTGAAAGCCATAGATCTCTCGGAAACCGGAGATCAGAGAATTACCTTTTACAGGGGTTGGCTCATCATCTGAACAGCCAGTGAACAGTAGCGCAAACAGAATTGCGATATGCAGTAGAGAATGATTTTTCGTCATACGTTAGGATTAAAAAAAGGTTTTTTGGGGTAATTGAAATTACTGATGAGATCCTTAATATAGGAGTCAATATACAGATCAATCACATTGACAAAACTTTTAATTGATGTGCCGTCCGAAAAGTGAAATCTCACCTCATAATTAAATACGCTATACTTATCTTTATAGATATCGATATAATTATCAGTGATCACATTAGAAATGTGTAACTCAAGGCTGTTGGCGTCAACCAGCATCTTTTCAGGAGTGCTGTTGAACTCCTCTATGCTCATTCTCTTTGTGGGTGACGTCGTTCCCAGACCATCCCAGGAATAGCCGTTCTTGATGTAATCGTACCAGGAAGTAAAGGAAATCTCAAAATATCTTGAACACTCTTCTCCCTTAACTACATCAGGTTCTTGATTTGCATCCGCAAAAATCTCTATACGGGTGATAGGTTTTGTCAGAGGTCGGTAGTTCCATGCCTCTGCGGGCAAGTATTCACCTACTGCCGTGTCGCCGACTTCCTTCAAAAACTCATTGAAGGATTCCTTATTGTTCGTGTTGCTGAGTGAATTTCCTACCAGCCTGAGGTTGAATCCATTTATTCGCCAGAAATCTATATGGTCATGACTGTCATTATAGATGAACTCATATTTCAGCTCCTCGGAACTGTAATACAATATGTCCGGCTCAACAGCTTGAAAAATCATGGAGTCGTAAGTCTTCAGCGTCTCTTTGCCTCCATTGTCATCATCGGAGCATGACACAAGTCCTGCCATTACAGCTGTCAAGCCGATGATGTATATGAAAAATTTCATGTCCCTCATCTCTTTCATGGTTTTACATCCTGGATTATTGATATGTTATCGTAGGCTCTTTCCATCACTGGGAATTGAACAGGTGCTCTTTTGTTTATGCGGTAATCGCGCTCAAACGACATATTGGGATCAAACAAAGCCCAGTTCCAATATGCTTCTGATAAGTGTACAAGGCTACTTGGGAATTTAAAACGAACATCCCATTCTGTGTAATATCGATCTATTGAAACACCATCTCCATAGACATCTCTTCCATTTCGACCTCTTTCCTTATAGTCGTCAATGATGAAGCCATAAAGGATGGGATTTTTTTAACGCTTTACTGTAAGCGTCTTCCTGTTGTTTGAGACGAGCTTCTTG
The DNA here is from genome assembly GCA_905212215.1 of uncultured Porphyromonadaceae bacterium. Classification (GTDB taxonomy): domain Bacteria; phylum Bacteroidota; class Bacteroidia; order Bacteroidales; family Muribaculaceae; genus Lepagella. Next base: position 117 of record CAJMDR010000161.1, on the reverse strand, counting down.
AATCTGACACTCTTTGGTAATGTCGTTTACGCTTAAATCTTCATAAGAGCATGATGAAAAAGTAAATAGGGTGTTCAGTTCTATGTTCCAAAATTAGCTCGCTTTATTGAGTGTCTT
>CAJMDR010000160.1 GCA_905212215.1 uncultured Porphyromonadaceae bacterium | reverse complement strand
TCGGCGGAATCTTCCAACACCGGAATCTTGTACATGGCTGCCGTGGCCATGATTTCGTCCATCCGCGCCGGCATGCCGTAGAGTTCCGCCACCACTATCGCTGCAGGTTTGTGGCCGGTATGGGTGATTCGGTCTTCTATGGCCATGCGGAGCAATTCGGGATCCATGTTCCAGGTGGTAGGTTCCGAATCCACAAAGACAGGTCGTGCACCAAGATAGACAATGGGATTTGCCGATGCCGCAAATGTGAAGCTGGAACAGATTACCTCCTCGTCTTTCTTTACTCCGAGCAAGTCAAGCCCTATGTGTATGGCGGCGGTACCTGCACTGACGGCGCAGACATATTCCTTGTGCCCCTCTGAACTCATCAGATTCTCCAGAACTGCCTCGAAACGGTCTACATGAGGGCCAAGCGGGGTAATCCAGTCATCAGCCAAAGCCTCTTTTATGTAATCTATCTCCGTACCGCTGATTTGCGGGCGGCTCAGCAATATTTTCTTTGTCATTTCTTTTTACTGAAGTGTCAGGCTGTTCTGAGGTCTGACTGTTATTTGCCTAAAGCATAATACCTGAAACCTTCTTTTTCTAGTTCCTTGCGGGAATAGATGTTACGGCCGTCAAGCACCAATGGGGTCTGCATGTATGAATGGACTTTTTTCCAGTCCGGCATACGGAGTTCCTTCCACTCTGTCAGAAGCACCAGGGCATCGGCACCGCGGAGGGCTTCGTACATGTCTGTTGCATAAGCAATGCTGTCGCCAAGACGCCTTTTACCCTCATTCATGGCAATAGGATCGTAGGCTGTGACCTCGGCGCCGGCCTTGAGCAGCAAATCCACCATAATCAGAGCTGGAGCCTCGCGCATATCATCGGTTTCCGGCTTGAACGCAAGTCCCCAGAGAGTTACTTTCTTTCCTTTCAAGTCCCCTTTGAAATGTTCTTTAAGCTTATCGAAAAGAAGGCGTTTCTGGTTCTCGTTCACTTCCTCCACAGCTTTCAGCACTTTCATGTCATAGCCATGTTGTGCGGCCGTACGGATAATGGCCTTGACGTCTTTTGGAAAGCATGAGCCTCCGTAACCGCAGCCGGGATACAGGAACTTGGTGCCAATCCTGTGGTCGCTGCCTATGCCCTTGCGCACCATTTCCACATCGGCTCCCACGCGGTCGCAAAGATTGGCAATGTCGTTCATGAACGATATGCGGGTGGCAAGCATGGCATTGGCGGCATACTTAATCATTTCAGCCGAGCGGATGTCGGTGAAGATCATTCTGTCGCTGGAGAGTGTAAAGGGGCGGTAGAGCCTTTCCATCAGCTTACGGGCTCTTTCAGTATCGACTCCCACTACGACGCGGTCAGGGCTCATAAAATCGGAGATAGCCTTTCCTTCCTTAAGGAATTCAGGATTGGAGGCGACATCGAAATCCACTTCTACGCCGCGGCGGTCAAGTTCTTCCTGTATAACCTTTCTTACAAGGTCAGCCGTGCCCACAGGCACTGTGCTCTTGGTCACCACGCACAGATAACGGTCCATGTTGCGCCCTATGGATCGGGCTACTTCAAGAACATATGAAAGGTCGGCGGAGCCATCTTCGTCCGGCGGGGTGCCTACGGCCGAAAATACGGCCTCTGCTCCTGAAGACAACGTTTCCTCTATGGAGGTGGTAAACGTCAGGCGACCGGCTTTCTGGTTTCGCAGTACAAGTGTCTGCAACCCAGGCTCATAAATAGGTACGTCGCCTGCCTTGAGACGTTCGATTTTATTTGCGTCTCCGTCTACACAGGTTCCCTCGGCTCCCATATCGGCAAAACATGTACCTGACACAAGGCCTACATAGCCTGTTCCTACTATAGCTATCTTCATTGTTATGCGTTTATGACGCAAAATTAACTGATTTTATTCAATCCACCAAAAACATAAGAACTAATCTCGTTATTGCAGTGTATCTGTCAGTAGAACTTACTTCATATAGAATTGTTGATAAGAAAAGAAAGAAACAAAGATGGAAGATATTCAGAAACTCTTTGATTTGAGTGGTAAAGTAGCTCTTGTAACAGGTGGCAGCGATGGCATAGGCCGCGGTGTCTGTATGATTTTAGCCGCCGCCGGAGCCGCTGTAGTAGTTACTGGAAGAAGGCTGAATAAGGCGCAGGAAGTAGCCGATGAAATTAATAGAAACGGGGACAAAGCAATAGCAGCTTCTTGCGATGTGTTGAAAACTGAGGATCTTGAAGCCGTTGTAAAGACTACCGTAGATGCTTTTGGGTCGGTCAATATCCTGATAAATAACGCAGGCATGGGAGGCGGCGGTAGAGAGGATCCTTTCAACATCGATCTGGAATATGTTGAGAAGATATACCGTATGAACGTATTCGCCCCTTGGCTCTTGTGTAAACTGTGTGTGCCATATATGCAGGAATCCGGTTACGGCGCCATAGTAAACATTTCCTCCATGTCGTCAATAGACAAGCAAGGCGCTATGGGTATCTACGGCTCGTCGAAGGCTGCTCTGAATCATCTTGCCGAGGATTTAGCTTTCGATTTTGGTCCTCGGGGTGTCAGAATCAATAATGTAGGTCCCGGAGCCACCCGAACCACAGCTCTTAGCACTGTACTCACTCCTGAGATAGAAGAAAAGATGCTAAGCCATACTCCAATAAAAAGATTGGGCGAGGTTTCTGACATTGCCAGAGCGGTGCTTTTCTTTGCTTCGCCGGCTTCATCTTGGATTACCGGCCAGACGTTATTCGTGAATGGCGGCGGGTCCCAGACTCTCGATTAAGAGGAGAGGGGAGAGAGAAGAGACACAAGAGATTGAGGATTAAGGAGAGAGCGCCGCTTTTATTCCTGCTTGTAATCTGTAAGATGACGGTAGGCATCAAGAAACTCTTTTAAATGCATGCTGCCTATAATAAGCCCGGTCAAACCTCCTGTGCAGACTGCTATTATCATGTATGTATCAGAGTTTATGACATAGAGGAACAAGGCTACGAGGCCAAACGCCACAGGCAGCATGATGGCTATAAACAGCAGATGCAGACGACGCAGTTTCATGGACCTCATGGCAACTTCCCTCACGCTCATGCTATCTATGTCGATACTCTTGACTGAACGATAGAGATAAAAATCCGTCACCGAACTGATGAGCATGAAAATAACGTAAAGTGCTGTTACCCATGGATTCCCGAATTCCTTGGAAAGCAATATGCCGAGAAGAAGTGCGGCTATAAGGGCAAAGCGCGAGAAAAACTTATACTTGTTGGCAAGTTTCTGCAGATAAGTCTTTTGAGTTAGATCGGGAGTCGAATCTCCTGTTACCCTGATTGATTGTCTGGCTGATTGCCATTCTTGTTTGAGTTGTTGTGTGTTCATGATTGATAATTTTCAGGATTCATGGAGCTGAGCTGTTCTCTCGCCCTTTTTAATCTTGAGGCTACCGCGTTCCTGCTCATGCCCATTATTTCGGCTATTTCAGTATAAGGCTTCTCGTCAAGCCATAAAAGTATCATTGAACGGTCAATGGGCTTAAGACTGCCTATCATCCGGTACATGGTGCGGTAAAGTTCCACTTTCTCTGCAGAAGAATCGTCGAACAATACCTCATAGAACTCATTAAACGCTATTGTCTGACGTTCCGATACTTTGTTCTTTCGGATATAGCTTACACAAGTATTGAGCGTTATGCGGTAAATCCACGTAGATAATGAGCTGTCGCGGCGAAATTTGTCCAATCCACGCCAAATATTCAGTAGAACATCTTGCCTCAAGTCTTCGAATTCCTCGCGGCTGTTGGCGAATGAAAGACATACACTGGCAATATGGTTGCCTTGAGAGTTGATAATCTCACTGAACAGATGTTCGTTGGTAGCCTGTACTTCTGCATTCAGACTATTATAGCACACAGCTTTAAGCCTTGCAGTCAGAAACCGTAAGCGCCATAGCATACCGCATAATAAGCCCGGTTTACTATAGCCAAGAAGAAAACTTCCCATTACGGGAATATGTCGTTCTAAAGCCATCATACATATTCTTAGACGCTTTTACCTGCAGAAAGTGTCATTTCCTCCATAAATATACATTCTCCATCCTTCAACGGTCAGCAATGATCATAACGGCATAACGAGTCCACCAACTTTGGGCAGACTTAGTAGTATTCAAGTTTTTTCCAGACACACTGACAAACTTTAATATGGTTTGCTGTTGAATGTTTTTTATAGAGAATTGAAAAAACGGCGCCAAAGTGACTCGAACACTTTGGCACCGTTTTTGTCGTAATCGCTATTAATGCGGGATTATTTTATGTTGCGGGCGGCCGACATAAGAACTTCGGAGATGGTGGGATGACCGAAGATAATGTCGAGCATCTGAGCGCGGGTGGTTCCGCGGGCTATCAGATCGCCGCATTGCTGGGCGAGATCCGCTGCCTGAGTTCCCATGATATGGGCGCCTACCATGCAGCCGCTTACCTTATCGAAGATAAGTTTCACCAGACCTTCCGATTCTCCCATGGCGAGGGCTTTGCCATTGGCACGGTAGAAACTCTGTCCTATGAACACTTCCATGCCTTTCTCTTTGCATTGCTCCTGAGTCAGGCCCACCATGCCACATTCGGGAATTGTGAACACGGCACTCGGTACAACATTGAAGTCGATATCGTCTTCGTGGCCGAGGATGCAGTTCAAGGCATGCATTCCCTGGAAGGAAGCAACATGAGCTAACATCATACGGGCATTGACGTCGCCGATGGCATAGATGTTGGGCTTGTTGGTGCGGAAGTTTCCATCTACAACAATACCACGCTTGGTGTATTCCACTCCAGCATTGTCCAGACCGCATGTGTCAAGGCGTGGAGCTCTGCCTACTGCCATGAGAAGGTCGCTGCTCACTACCTGTTCCTCCTTGCCTTTGGCGGTGTAATTTACAACACACTGGTAGTCGGCATTCTGTTCAATGGAAGTGGCGGCCGCTCCTGTGATTATCTTGATACCCTTCTTGGTGAGCGCAGCCTTTAGGCGTTTTGCTATGTCGGCATCGAAAGGCGGCAGAATCTGCTTCATGAACTCGACAACAGTTACCTGTGAGCCGAGAGCTGAGAAGATGGTTGCAAACTCCATGCCTATCACGCCGCCGCCGATGATTGTCAGCGACTCAGGGATATGGTCGATGTTCAGGATGTCGGTGGAATCCATTACGCACTCCAGGTCCGCTCCGGGAATGGGAAGAGCCTTGGAAACGCTTCCGGTGGCGATGATGAAGTTGTCGGCGGTGTAAGTCTCGCCGTCACATTCAACGGTGTGGTCGTCTGTAAAGGAGGCAAAGCCTTTAACGACATTAACCTTCGCCATCTTCATCATCTGCGCTATGCCCTGACGCAGAGTGTCGACAACATTGTTCTTGCGCTCCATAACCTTGTGGAAATCGAGCGAGAAGGTGAAGTCGTCAATGCCGAACTCCTCGGAGTTCTTGAACTGGCTCACCACCTCGGCGTTTTTCACGAGGCATTTGGTGGGAATACAGCCTGCGTTGAGGCATGTGC
>CAJMDR010000159.1 GCA_905212215.1 uncultured Porphyromonadaceae bacterium | reverse complement strand
GACCTCTCATACACCGCCTCGTACGTGCTTCCCAACGGAGCAAAGTCAATGCTGCGCGGCGCAAAGACTTCAGTGGAAGTTACCGGTGCCACTACAGACATATCTCTCCCGGTATATGCCAATATCGAGAATGATGATTTCGTAATCGCGGAAATATTCTTCACAGGCACACTGCAAAGCACAGGTACCCAGTATGCAGGAGACAAGTATGTGAAGCTGTACAACAACACAGACCACGTTCTGTATGCTGACGGCATCACTCTGTTCGAGTCATCATTCATGACTGTCAGCAAACAGGAGTACACTCCCGACATCATGAACAGCGACGTAGCGGTGCAGGCAGTATACACCGTTCCCGGCAGCGGGCATGACCATCCCGTGATGCCTGGTGAGTATTTCATTCTCTGCGACAACGGAATGGACCACCGCTCTCTGTGCGACAACTCCTTCGACCTCAGCCACGCTGACTTCGAGTGGTATGACGAGTCCAACAACCCCAGGTTCCCGGACACAGACACCCCCGTGCCCAACCTTGACAAATGGTACTGCTACACCAACACCACATTCTCCCTCCACAACAGAGGGTTCCGTGCTTTCGGCATCGCCCGCATGCAAGTGGCCAAAGAGGATTTCCTCGCCAACTACACTTACGACTACAACTACACAATGGTACTCCCCACAGGCTCCTACCCCATGTCCGGCTCCACATACCGCATACCCAACACCTGGGTCATAGATGTGGTGAACTGCAGCGTGGAAAGCGAATACCAGTGGAACGTGACCTCACCCGCCCTTGACATGGGATGGACATATTGCGGTCATGTGGACCAGGACAAGTCCCGTTATTTCAAGGCTGTGCGCCGCAAAGTCCTCTATCTGCGTGAAGACGGCACCCCGGTGCTCCAGGACACAAACAACTCCACGGCCGACTTCAACGCGGAAGTCACACCCTCGGAAATCGAGATGCAGCACTCGGCAATGGATGTGAACGGCACCAAATGCAATACCCTCACTTACGATGGTGTAATGCCCAAAAACAAGTGACTGGCAGACTGAGCATAACGATTTCAATTCTCCTGACGGTATTCACCGTCAGAGGAGGTGACACCCTGAATATACAGACAAGGCTACTGCGCTCTGCGCAAGAGCGTGGCGGCCTTGTCTCGTCTATGGCTCATAACCCTTCGTTATTGCCTCTTTTAAGAAATGTACCGTCAGGAAATGCTTGCGCCGGATATTTCCACCGTCATGGCAATGAGATGGCTCTTGATTTCGACCCTGACAATGGAAGTATGCTATGGCAGGCAGACGCCAAAGCTTTTATCCAATCCGGAGAAAGCTCAGTGTGGGGGAACGCAGGATATGACAGCGGCAAACACATAGACCGGCAACTATGCCTCAGCAGTGATTATGATGAGGTCTACCCTTATGTCAACACCACACTGAACAGTGGCGACATGAGGCAGGAACATTATCGTTTTGGAGGCGGGGGGAGCGCTTCCATATCAGAAAAATGGAGGTTGGGAGCCACACTCGGCTATGTGGCGGGGCATGCTTACAGACAAGAGGATCCAAGGCCGCGCAACATTACCGGAGAACTGACTGCTTGTTTCGGCGCCTCCCGCATGCTGAATAAAAATTATCTTCTCGGTGCAGATATTTCCTTTCGTCGCTATTCGCAGGGCAACAGCGTCATGTTCGTCAGCGAGATGGGACAGGAAAGTATCTACCACCTTACAGGGCTCGGAACATTCTATCGGCGATTCACAGGATTAGGGAACAAGATGTCTTATACCGGTTATGAACCGGGAATAGGTTTTCATCTTATGCCTACCGGGAATTCAGGATTTTTTGCTGCTGCGGAATATGCACGGTTGCATACACGTTGCGTGCTTACAGCCCTCAACAAACTGCCTATGGCTTTTATTGATCAGAATCTGTTAGACTTGTATGCAGGGTGGACAAAAGCACATGACAATTCGGAATATGCAATCCGTATCCGCTACAAAGCACGTAGACGCAACGGGACAGAGAATATTTTCGGAGACGCCGTGTCAGGAGTCTATCCCTCTATAGGCAGAGAAAAGATGTATTCCTATTCCCGTGATATTATGGACCTTGCTGTTTCCTACGGTATAAAGAACGAAACTTGGTTCCTGCGTATCTCTCCCTCCGGATCTTTCATCCATAGAAACGAGGAATATGATCATAAAGCACGTTTGCTTAAGGCTGACCGTTTTCGCGCGACCTTAGAGATAAATGGTGCGAGCAAGTTGTCACATGGCTTTTTCAGCGAATTGAAAATAAGCGGTTCCTTTCTGTTCCGTTCTTCATCCGAATTGAAGCTGCCTGTTTCTCCGCAATCCAACGCTTCTTTACCAATGGCTGAAGCATTAATGGCGCAACAACGCACATTCTTCAATGCTGTCAGTTCCTCAGCTCAGACTTTAACCATGGAGTGGCATCTTTCCAAAAGCATAGGAAGACAATATGCCGTAGGGCTGGCGATAAGCTGGGCATATTTACATTCTGCGATTGAATCGCCAACCAACACTTTGAACACCAAAATAGAATTCTTCTTCTAAAATACCAAAACACATTTCATGAAAAGATTTTTCATTTCGGCCTTATTATGCGTTGCCGGCTTCATGGCTTTCGCAACAGCGCCGAATACTATCCGTACAGGCACTCTCCCTTCAGGCATGACATATTATATAATGCGTCATGACTATCCCAAGGGACAAGCCGACTTTTTCCTAACCCAACGCACAGGGTCAGTTCAGGAAAAGGAGAACGAACGTGGTCTTGCACACTTCCTTGAACACATGGCTTTCAACGGCACAGAGCATTTCCCAGGTAACTCCCTGATAGAATATCTTGAAAGTATCGGGGTAAAGTTCGGACCCGACCTGAATGCCTATACCTCAACCGACGAGACCGTTTACAACATCTCGAGAGTACCGACAATGCGACAGAGTTCTCTCGACTCTTGCATGCTGATTCTTCGTGACTGGAGTTGCGCTCTGAGTCTTAATGACAGCGATATCGACGCCGAGCGTGGTGTGATAGAAGGTGAATGGCGACATCGCCGGGCTGCCTCAAACCGAATTCTGGAAAAGATACTCCCCGATATCTACCCCGGCAGCATATATGGCAGACGTATGCCTATCGGTCTGATGAGCGTGGTGAAGAATTTCAAGCCCAAGACTCTGCGTGATTTCTATCATCGCTGGCATAACCCGCGCAATCAGGCTGTCATTGTAGTAGGTGACTTTGATGTGGCTTTGATGGAGTCCAGGATTAAGCAGATGTTCTCTGGAGAAAACGATACAAAAAATGTCCTTGCTGCCACTATGCCCGGAGTCCCCGACAACAAGAAACTGATTGTTGCAGCCGGAAGCGACCCGGAACAAAGCAACAATGTACTTCAATTGCATTTCAAGCATAAGGCACCGCAACTCAATGGTGAGGCATACTGGCGCCGTAAGGTAGGAGAAGAGCTGCTTGCCTCCATGCTCGCAGAACGTTTCGACTCCTTGGAACAAAACCCTTCGTGCCCATGGCAGAAAATGGGCATAGGCATAGGACGTTTCATGTTAAGCCGAGGTATGAACTCTCTCGTTATGCGTGGCATAGTCAATTCCGGTAATGAGAAGGATGCTTTCGCCGCATGGTATGCCGAAGTACTTCGAGCCCTTGATCATGGTTTCACACAAGAGGAAATTGAAATGGCTAAAACTGAGTATATGGGCACCCTTGCCCGGAAACGCCGTGTCACACCCGACAATACCGCTTATGCCCGTCGCCTCAGCCGTCATTTCCTTGACGGAGGTCCTTTGCTGACAGCAGAAGCTGAAATCGACTCCTTGCAGGCAGTGGTGGAAGGCCTTACCCCGGAATATTGCACCGAACTTTTAGCTTCAATAGCTGACAGAAAGGGTTCGGGACAGAACATGGTGGTAATTGCCATGCAGCCTCAGAAAGGAATGAATGTGAGTCCCATGAGAAGCAAAGATATACGCCATGCTCTTGAGGAAGTAAACGGAATGGAACTTTCGCCATATAGCGTTAAGGCTGTCACAGGGCCGCTGTTGGCAAAAGAGCCGGCAAGAGGGAGTATCGTTTCATCCGACTCGCTCCCCGACCTGGAATGTCGTGTAATCAAACTTGGCAACGGAGTAAAAGTATATGCCAAACGAACCACATTCAAGCCTGGCCAGATATATGTTGCAGGTATAAGTCCCGGTGGACTTTCGCAACGTTATACTCCGGCTTTGGCTCCCGACATGAAAATGATAAACGAGGTAATGCCATTGTGTCGCTACGGGGCATACTCTCAGTCACAGCTTCGCCGTCGGCTCACAGGAAAAGACATCAAGATGAATGTCGAGATTGGGAATACAGATGAAGGATTTACAATCGCCACTTCAAAAGATGACAGCGAGGATGCTTTTCGCCTGATGCATCTGAGGCTTACCGATGTACATTCTGACGCAAATGCCTTTGCTATCTGGCAGGCTGCTTCAATAGCACGTCTTTCCGAAGTCTCAGATCCTGTTCATGTAATGGGCGACAGCATTCACCGCAATGTATATAACCATCATCCTTTAGGCTTAAAGGAATCGGCAGCTACTATAAATGCCCTCAACCTCAACACTATGGTTAACATTTACCGCGACCGTTTCGCCGACTTCAACGACTTTTCTTTCTTTGTCGTCGGTGATTTCGAATGGAACAAGCTGGAAGACTTGTTGGAACGATATGTGGCCTCGCTACCATCAGCAGGACGTAAAGAATCACCGAAGGATATAGATTACCGCTATACGCCGGGTAGAAACGAGGTGGACTTCACAATGAACATGCAGACTCCAACGGCAATCACTTATTCATTCCTCAACGGTCCTGCGGAATATAATATTAAAAACTACATTGTGGCTAACATGGCAGGACAGATTCTCAAAAGCCGTCTGATGAAAGACCTCCGGGAAAAGCGTGGATGGACTTATTCCGTAACCGGACATTGTTCTATAAATCCTGACATGAACGGCAACGACGCCCCTTCTTTCCTATGGCCGGTATACATAAAGACAGCGCCTGAAAATGCACAAGCCACAAAAACTGCCGTAGAAGAGGCTTACAGAGTATTGGCTTCAGAAGGACCAACCACAGAAGAGTTGGATAAACAACGTTCATATCTTGCCAAGAACCATAAGGAAGGACTTGATGACAACGGTTTCTGGCTATCGGTATTGAGAATATATGACCATTACGGACTCAACTTCGCAAAGGACTATGAAGAGGTCTTGAACAGCATCGTCCCGGCTGACATAGCCAACTTCACAAAAGCTGCTATCTCAGCCAATCGTACTCGGCTCACCCTTACACCCAAATAATGTTGTAAAATAAGAGGCTGTGTCAAAATTAATTTCTTTGGCTCAGCTTCTTTTTCTATTGAAGTTGTTTCTACTTATTTCTTTGTTAAGATTTCGTCATATATCCGAGGGGATTTGCCTATACGAAGAGGGAACGATGCGGGCATCGTGACCGATGAGAGGATGGAAATACGCCGGATA
>CAJMDR010000158.1 GCA_905212215.1 uncultured Porphyromonadaceae bacterium | reverse complement strand
TTCCACCAGCTGAAAATCATTATCTCTTTTAGAAGCAGAAAATTAAAGTCTTTGAAGTAAATCTTAATCTTCAATTTATATAAGCAATATATAAAATTGATTATAAGTGTCCCAATACTAAATATGGTTTGAACCACAACCAGTGTAACAGCTTTATAGCCCATCAATAGGACTGTAATCAAAACCGCGGTTGAAAACAGTATTCGGAGAATGGTAATTGTACGTTGAAATACAAATTTCTCATATGCCGTAATGATTGAACCAAAAACACTGAAAGGAAATGTAACGGCAAGATTGCCAACCATCAGAGCCATCATTATGCGGGCCTGCAGAAGCTCATCCGGAGTCATTGTGCGGTCGAACATACGGTCTGTATTGAAATACAGCACAATGCCCCCGATTGTTACAAGCAAACCAAGAACAGCATAGGCAGATAGGAACATCCCATAGAGGCTCCATTCGTCCTCTTTCGTTCCTATAGCTCTAATTTTAGCTGTATAGCGTACGATAGCTGAGCCAAAACCAAAGTCAAGTAAGGTAAGGTAAGCTATTACTGAAGCAACTAATGAATATAGGCCATACTCGTTCTGCCCAAGGCAACGGAGCATAAAAGGAGTATACAACAATCCAGTAAGGATATTAAGCCCAACAATTACATAGTTTAGTACAGCTCCAGCTTTTACCTGATTCATCGATTTACATATTGTAAATTGCCAACTTGTTCGTTGAGAATTAAAGATCTGTCGTTAGAAGTGGCAACGGACTATATCGTTCAAATTGATTATTGACATTCTTTAGCAACTGTAATCTAATCTCAAAAAGAGTGCTATAATTAGCAATCAACTTGGATTGTATTGAGGGCGAAAGCTATGCGATATGCCTCTCGGGCATAGGGGGTAACGTCGTGGCGAGAAGAGAGTTCTTTGAGGATGAGGGTGTCGAGGGTAAGTTGTTCGTCATGGGTCAGGACATCTGGGTACATTGCTGAAACGAAGCGGCGGTAGGTGCTGAGAATGGTTGTGGAGAAGTTTGACAGGTCGCTTGCCTTGTTTGCATCGTACCATTTGCGCTTCATCTTTACTGAATCGACACCGAAGCGGCTGTCAATGTTCTCGCGCATGATCAGGGCGAGTCGCTCGTAGTTCTCTTTAGTAGTTACGTCCGGAAAACGGTCAAACTTTGAGAGGGTGTCGAGCCATCGGTCTTTGATTGAGCGGTAAAGGATTGTGTATTCTCGGCCAGTGTTACCTGCCGAATATGCCCCATCAAAGGCAATTAGTCCGAAAACATCGCTTTCCTCAATAGCTTTATCGCTTCGCTTCCATGCATCGATCATGCTCCGCTTGCAGCGGTTGGCAAGGTTTCCGCTTGGCATACAGCGATAGCCTATCATATAAAGAAAGTCGTAGCACCCTAGCAGTGCGGGGATTTCATTCACCTTGCAGGATTGTAGCCGGCGCTCAACTTTGTCACACAGAAGGCGGCATTCTTCTGCATTCCGCTTTTCTTCGGAAGAAGGCACGTGGCCATCAAACACCATATTGCCGGCGAGTTGAGCTTTTGCCAAAACATACTGAACGTGGTCAACCAACAACTCTGTTGCTTCCATCGGAGTCTGTAGCTTTGTATCGATATCGCGAGCAAGTAGCATTATTATGCTATTCAAATTTTTTCGACATCCTGAGGCTGGATAAACACCTTTGCGCCGCCAAGTAGAGGAAATCCAACTACAAGAACGTGCGTACCGTCGGAGTTCTCCCTGATCTCGCCAGTAAGGCCGCGGAAATTGCCACGTATAACCCGTACTTTGTCTTTAACGCGAAACTCCGTTGGCACAAACTCTACGGGACTCTCTGACTGTCCAAGCATGAACTTCAAATTGTGTATCTCAGCATCGCTGATGATTGCAACTGGTTTGTTAAGTGCGCCGCTGTTAGCCGTGCGGTTCACTAGGAAGCGGCAGATGTACGGAAAAGTGACAATCTGTCGACGCTGAGGTTCTGTGCAATGTACAAACACCATCGAGGGAATCACCACGCGGTCAACCAGCTTGCGCCGGCCGTTGGCCCATACGTGCATTTCATGCTGAGTGGCAACATAGGATTCAACGTTGTTTTTAAGCAGTTTTTCGGCGACCGATTTCTCGTGGCGCGGATTGACGATTGCAACAAACCATTTACGGCCTGATACGCCTACGGCGCCGTCAACGCCCACGGGCACTGTCGTCAATTCACAATCTGAATATTCATTCTTGGGCATATGGGCCGGTTGAATCACGCTCTTTTAGTTAGAGTCTTTGATAATTTGTAAATCGTTGAATATTAGAAAGAAACTAGCATATAAACGTATGAATTGCTAAACAAAGTCCATCGGGCGTTAACCTAGTACACTCATAAAATAGTCGGCGTTTGACCCGAATTTGGTTATCTGAGAAATATTTTTTAACTTTGCACCCGAATAAGACTCTCTAACTAAGAGATTTGGACAGATCCTAAACAAATACGCCTCAAGACCGATAGGAACTGAGGCGATAATGGTTTATTAGGGTTCAAGTAATGGTCAATCAGATATATTTTTATTTTATCTGAGACTTTTGAGGATCAGGGAATTGGCACGGTCAACGACGGAAGTGTCGAGGCTGGCAAGGTATATTTGTGTGGTTGCCTCACTATCGTGGCCCATGCCTTCCGAGATTACCGAAAGAGGAATACCTTTCGCTTTAGCGGCAGAGGCCCAGCTATGCCGTGCGACATATAGAGTTAGTGGTATGGTTACACCAATCATTTCTGCGATTCGTTTCAGGTTATGGTTGATGTTGTAGCCGGTATTGCGATAGGTGCATCGCTCGTTTATTCCGGGGTTACGGATGACCGGTAGCAGATAGTCGCTCTTGTTTTCAGGATACTTGTCAAGAATTATCTGCATCTCCTTTGTCCATTTGATTATCAGTTGCTGACCGGTCTTGCGGCGACGATAGGTTATATAACCGTTTTTGAGGTCTGTCTTTTTCAGGAAAGCCATGTCAATAAAGCTCATTCCTCTGAGATAAAAGCTCATCAAGAACATATCGCGGGCGAAGTCGAGTGCCGGAGTCAGGGACAAGTCCAATGCCTTGATTTTCTTGATAACAGGCAATGGCAACGCTCTTTTTACAGTCTTGTCAACCCCGGTATATACCTTTCGGAATGGGTTGCGGTTCTCGATGATGTCATCTTCGACCGCACGATGATACACAGCGCGGAGTACGCGGGTATAGAACGATATGGTGTTGGGGGCAACTCCCCGTTTCTTGTGCCACGCTTCATAGGCTTCCATTATCTCGGATGTGATGCAGTCAAGCATTATGTCCTCATCTTGTCTGTTATCGTCCTTAGACGCTTGGCTTGCCAAGAAATTCTTGAAGCTGTTGAGAGTGGATCTGTATGTCTCGGATGTCCTAATCTTTCCGTTCTGTTTCAGTCTGGCAATGAGACTCTCCATGAAGTTGAACAGTGAGTATTCATGCGCATAGCGGTTAAACTCGTCGATTACATCGTCAGCGGTGTATATCAGACCGTTGGCATCCAGTTTGCGGTCAATCTTCGTTAACCTCTCGATGTCCCAGCGAATACGCTCACGTATGGAAAGAATGAATGTTTTTCTTTCGCTTTCCTGAGTGGTAGTAATCATAGAACGGTTTTCGTCCCACTCGGCAGGGAAAACTTTGTACTCGGTCAGAAGCTGTCGCACCTTCCTCTCGTGGATAATCTGATAGTAGATTGTGCCCTCGTGGTCAGCGACAGTCGAGGGCCGGAACTTTACTTTTATCGAAGCCATTTGAATTTTTTGTTGATTTGTCTACAAGATACATCAAGGGGACACACTCCGAAAAGAGTGCATCCCCTCGGTGCATATATTAGACACTGATTCTACGGAATGAAAAGGGCGGCGAACTCGGTCAATCTGCGAGTATATAAACCTTTATGTTTCTTACCTTTGTAGCGGCAATGAGAAACATAGGACTTGAAGATGTCGCGGTTGCCGGATTTGAGTTTCTTCAGGACGGTGGATTTGTTGACGACGCCGGGGCCACAGTTGTAGGCTAATGCACCGAGAAGAACGGAATCCTTGCCGTATTTTGAGTACATGGCGCAGAACTTGCGGAGGTCTTTGCGTAGGAGAGCGTCGGCCTGTTTCTCGGTGAGTTGTACGCCTCGACGGTATGGTTCTCCCGGCTGGACTTGATGCCCATATCCGATATAAGGCCAGTGTCGAGGCTTATGGAGCGTCTCAAAATGCTTGATTATCAGAACTGCCCGTTCAAAGATCGGTAGCTCCATTATGCTCCGCTTTGCAGCGAAGGCCGGCGAAGTGGCGCTCAACGCCACTATCGCCATGAAGAATATCAGGATTTTTCTCATCGGACAATCGGATTTACGGGTGTAACTATCGGACCGACGATTTTGCCTCCGTCATCGTCGCCGCTGTCCTTGCCGTTGAACTCGAAGGTCTGCTCCCATGGGGTCGAATTGAAGTTGTCTTCAATCACAATCAGTAGCTTATGTGCCTGAGAGGATTTTGCTGTATATGTCAGGCGGAAGGTCTTGCTTTCGAGAAGCACCCGGTCGTTGTTGACCAGCACCGGGCCGTCAACGAGTTTGAGAATGCCTTCGCCGTCATACTGGAAGTAGCGGATGGTGTAGAGGGTGTTGGCATAGTTGCCCTCCGGCTTTATCTCGAAACGCAGCTCCACGGTCTGTCCCTGCTTGATTTTGTCGCCGTATGGCATGACCTCCACCGTGAAGGGATAGGACTGCTGCACGTCGAGGTCGTCGGAGCAGGAGGTCATTGCGAAGACGATTGCAAAGAGTGCAATCCAGAAGCCGAAGAACCGGCCAGTGGTAAGGCGGATTCCGCCGAGTTTGTTGAGATTTGTTTTCACGTTTTTCAGAGTTTGAGTTTTGATGATTTTTTCGGATAGAGCGACATCAGGTGGTGCCCTTCGGGCCGTTCTTGGCTGCGCTCGGCATAGCTCAAACCTTTGGTTTGGCTCTGCTCTCGCTGGCACAAGAAGTCGTTCAAATCCTTGTTGTCTGGATAGAGTGCCGACTTGTCCATGACCCTGTCGCCGAACTCACGCCGGAGTCTGGCGAGTGCCGCACGACCTGCGGCGTCATTGTCAAGATAGCACTGGATAACGGTATAGTCAGCCAATGGCGTTAAAGCTTTTGTGACATTAGAGACGGAGTTAAGAACTACCGAATCCATGCCGTCATTGAAGCCGAGCCTTTCAGCCGAAAGAAAGTCGATGAACCCCTCGAAGACATTACACCGGGCATTGCTATAGGCAACATGGGTAATATGCTTCGGAGGATACGAACCCTTGAAGAAAGGATTGCGTAACTCATAGCCATGTGCATTGTTCTCGAAGCCGATAGCATAATAGTCCTTGCCATGAAGCAGATAGTCAACCTGCACACAGTATCGCTGGGCGATGTCGCTCGGAATACCTCTATCGGCAAGATATTTCAGCAGCGCAGGAGAAGTCAGCCGCGACACCTTCACTTTCTCAAAGGTCGGTTCCTCGACAAACGGTGTTGGCTTATAAGGCTTGGCGACCGGGA
>CAJMDR010000157.1 GCA_905212215.1 uncultured Porphyromonadaceae bacterium | reverse complement strand
GGAGCCACAGGCTGGTCGTTGCCTACCGACACTTTGGTTGTGGCTGCGGGGCTTTCTCCTGCGGTGTTGTGCAACCAGGCGGTAAAACGCCACAAACCGTCATGGGTTACTGGCATCGGCACTGAAAGAGTGCCGGCCTTGGTGACCTGTACGGTCTTGGTAATCGTCTGGCCTTCTGTGGTGGCGGCATCACCGGCAGTGACGGTGCACGAAATGGGGAAGGAGATAGCAGCTCCATTGTAGTTCTTGTCGGAAACTGTAAGGTTAACCTTACCGGTAAGGTTGCTGCCCACAAATTCCGTAGTCATTTCCTGCGGTGCTGCAGGTACAGCATCGGCGTAGTACGGAATATACAGACCTGTTATCTGCTCGTTGTAGCGGAACTTGGCAAGCTGTGTGGCCACTCCGGTGGCTGTGTTGATTTCGTAGAGGCGACCGGATTCATCTTCGGGACATACCGTCCAGTAGATTTTGCCGGAACGGCGGTCGTATGCAGCTCCGGTATAGTACTTCGGCAAAGCTCCGGTAGTGCCAATGAGGGTGGCATTGGCATTGGTCTTGTCCACTTTGTAGAGTTTGCCCTGATAGTCTATCACATAGAGAGTGCCGTCATTACCTATTGCGGCGCTCTGCCACTGAAAAGTGTCACCTATACGTGTCACGGAACCCGTTGTCAGGTTCAGAGTGCCCATGTAGAAGGCATCGTTGCTGCCTATGAAACAGCCATATACTGTCTGGCCGTCTGTTGCGGCCACTTCAGGACGGCTGCCGTCGGGCATCACTTTGCTGCCGAGATAGGCGAAGCCATCCTTCACGCTGAAACGATGCATGACATTCTTCGTCTCGCCGTTTATCTCTGTCTGAACAAAGCTGTAATAGACATTGTCCAGAACAACTGCCGTGAAACCAACATAAGGCTCCGGATTGACCGGGGTAAAGGAGCCGTCTGCTCCAATTATGGAGAAGCCCTTGTTTTCGGACTTTTCGGAGAAGATTATGTTGCCGTAGATGACGGGGAAGCCGGCTGTTTCCCGCATGAACGTTCTGGAGACAGGAACGCTGAATCCGTTGTGTACCGGACTCACCGATTTCTCCTCATTCCCGGCAGGCAAGGATAGCCGGGTCATTCCTCCAAGGGAAGAACTTTGTGTCTTGCCGGAAGTCTGCAACGGCGAGCCATAGCGGTTGCCGGCTCCTTCCTGCACTCTGGCAGTGAGCGACGGCACCGTGGCTATCGTCAGCAAGGCCCCTGACATAAGCATTGTCAGTAGATGTCTTTTCTTCATAATAAAAGGTTTTAACAGATGATATTTTCAATCGCAAAGCTAATAGTGCCTGGCAATCCAGCAAGTACAGATTCATGAACCCGGACATAATTTAACATTAAGGCACTAATAATCTACCAAACTAATGCACAGATTCAAGAATCAGCACAAACAAAAGAGAAACTGCGATTTTGCAGTCTCTCCCGATTACAGGACAAATCCGGATATTACAAAAAGCGATGGAGGTAAGTAACGAGGGATTCCTGTGGATTGAGCTTCTTGTTAAGTCGGTATTTTGTGGCCTCTACGGTACGTGTGGAGCGGTTGGTCAATGCCGCTATGTCCTTTGTGGATAAGTTGAGAGCTATGAAAGCACACATCCGCAGTTCACCCGCAGTAAGCAATGGATGAGCCTTGCACAATGCCGCAACATAACCGGGATACATGTGAGCGAAATACTTATCGAATGCTTCCCAGGCATCACGTTGCAACTTCACGCCAAGCAAATCGCGACGCAGAACCTCTAACTTTTCTGATGCATCGGTGTCATCATCGCCTATGTCGTCACGAATGGTTTTCAACGCCTCTGTAGCGCTTGCCAATTGGAGTGCCATGGATGTCAGTTCATGGTTCAACGCCTGAATATCCTGTTGATTCAGGGTTTCGGTAGGGTAATCCGGCATTATGTCAGCAGAAGCAGTATGCCTACGGCGTAATCTGATAATGAACAGAAGCAACGCTCCGGCGAAAAGTACTCCTATAGCTATAATGGCTACCTTCTGCCAAATATCGTCACTATCATGATTCTCGGACATAAATGCTTTGGGATTGCCTGTCTCGAACTGTAGTCTTAAATTCGCATTGCCGATAGAATCGGCCACTCTTACAAAGTTCAGATGCTCGTCGTATGCTTTCCTGTAATCTCCGAGGGAGGCGTAAAGGTCCACCATGTTCCTGTGCAGACGAGCCTCGCCTTCTGTTCCCTGAAGAAGATCAAGCACATCGCGGTTGCGATTATACAGTTCCATAGCCTCTTTGCCACGCCCCTCCTTGACCATCATCGTCAGATAGTTGCTGGCTGCCAAGCCTGTGTTGTAGTGTACCAGCTTCTCTTTCCCTAACAAACGTTCGTAATACTGGGCAGCAATGTCGTTTTTGCCCATAACCTGGTAGACTACCGCACGATTCAAGTTTACCAAGAGGTTGATTCCGGGAGTCCTCGCCGCCGCTTCGGCACGGTCAAGCATTGCAAAAGCCTCATTGTATTTTTTGAGACGGATAAAATTCGATGACTGCAGGATATAGATTTTTGCTTTCAATTCAGCGGCTTTCCCGGGTGGGAAACTATTTTTATCTTTCTCAACGGCGTCCAGGGCTTTTCGGGCCATCTCTTCAGAACTGTCCATCTGGTCCAGCCTGCCTAACACAGCGCCCTTAGCATATAGAGCTTCGGCATCGTAATAACGTAGCGAATCAGGTTTGCGTAAATCCTCAAGTCTCTTCGCCCCTTCCAGACTCTTGTGATAGTTACTTTGGAAGATGCCGGTTTTTACTATGCCTAAAAGCACAGCACATTGCTCCGACACAGAACTAAACTCACCTTCTTTCATCAGACTCTCATAAATTCCATCAGCCTGATGCAGCAATCCCAGATTGTATAGCAACCTTCCTTTCCTCATCAGCATTGAACGCCGCTCCGCCGGATTACGGGCCATTCTCACAAGACTATCGCAGGCATCTAAACGTTCTCTGTAAGGAAGGCTTGCATCTCCTGCCGTCCTGCTGAAATAATGGCGCATTATACTATTGTCGGCGTGAAGGAAAAACGCCATCAACAGAAGCAATGAGGTTATACACCTCGGATGAATCTTATATTTCATAACTGAATCAATTATGCCCCAAAGTTAACAAAACAGCTTCAATCAGCGAAATATTTCAGACTAAATATTTTGCTCAGATATACTGCAGGCTTGATAAAGTTATATTTTCAGCCACCGTATATATCTGATTATCAATTAGTTAAATAAATACAGTATTTTTAAAGTATACTGTATTGCGGTCATATAGTACTTTTATGTCCTTTCAGGGTGTTGACATCACAAAACCAGCTTCTAATTTTGCGGCATAGACAAACGCAATAGATTATGAGGAAATCTACAAAACATTCTTCCAGACTGTGCCGGCGCCTCCTGCTGACCGCCACCGCCTCCTTCGCGATGCTATTCCATGCATCTGCCGAACATCACGACCCCGGGGTTACAATACCTTCTGCCAAGGCGGCAGGTATACTCCTTCCGTCGTTTTCTTTCGAAGAACCCAACGCCTGGGTTCCGGCAAACCTGGCGCCGAGCCGTGCAGAAGCTATAACGTGCAAACCTGAGGTGACTATAGCCAAAGATGAGCAGCTTAGGTTTGTCGGAGCTTTTGGAAAGGTCAATGGACAAACCATGTTCTATGGCGCCGCGCCGCGAAGAGGGAAACTTTCGTTCAACATGCCCGCAGGCACATACCTGACTTTCGCGTATGTGTCGGGTCCCAACTACAACTATGATGTTCTGTTAGTGAAAGAGAACGTGGTGTTCGATGCCGACAATACTCTCAAGTTCAACACAGCAGAGGCCACAGATTCCACAGAACGTGTGCTTCTGATGCCTTCGGGTCAGGAGATGCGCCTTCCAAGAAACGAAGGCGATGAAGCCAACAGCGCAATCGGACGCATAGAACTGAGATTACTGTACGAAGGTAAGGTAGCTTTCAGCAACGCCACCACAGGACTGAGCGACTTCCACAGGCACCTTCGCACCAACCTTCGCAACAATCCTTTCGACATAACGGAACTTGCCTTTATGGGCACTACCGAGGGTATGTTGAACATGATCTACAAAGTAGATACAAAGAAGAAAGTTGTTGGAACTACGGCAACAGGATGGCAAACAGCCTCCGTGAAATTCACACCCACTCCCATGAACAACAAATACCGCAAAATAATGGAAGACGAGGGTAAGTTCAATTACTACCGTAGCGCTTATGTAGGCACAGCGTCAAACGGAGTGTTACTCTCCCTCACCGGATTCGGCATGTATGGTGACCAATTCGACACCGGCAAAGTCGGGTTCTGGGTCCCCGAGGACTACGACGGTCCATATTCCTGGTTCGCGCTCCCGGTGGGTGAAGCCATTTCGGGCAACTCCTCGGCAATAGTAGGATTGCCGCTGAAACGCGGCGAAACGGAACCGGTACAGTTAGGTGTGAACTTCGGTTTCGAGCTTATGAGTATCGGAACTGCCACCGACCGCACTTTCCGCGACTACTGTCCGCCTTTTGGTGGCAAGCCATCTAAGGACGTATTGGGCAACTGTGCTCCGATGCTCATGACGGCTCCTCTCAACAATCAGGTACAGTTCAACTACATGGGACGTAACGGCGAGGCAATGAACATTGACTCGTGGGATCTGGCGTCAACCCTCAAGCCCGATGGAGAGACAAAATTCGGCAACACCAACTCAGTGTCGGTGTGGATAGGCGACAGTCTGGTGTCGGACGTACGCAAAAACTTCCCGTCAAAAATCAAATGGGATGCTACAGGCAAGTACAAGATAGCTTTCTCAACCGACAACGTGTTGATAGACGGTAAAGTAGAGGGCGTTACCTCGGGCACTCTGGAGTACGACCCAGCCACCTATGGCGGTGTCATTCCGTCGGCGACGGCGCTTCAGTTCCATAAAGGCATCAGCGGTGATGAAAGCGTCACCGACCGTTTTGCATCGCTATCCGACAAACCGTGTGCATCGCTTTATGCAGCCTCCATCAGTCAGGCAAAAGGCACCAATTTCAATTATCTTGCCTATGCTGCTCCGGAAAGCGTCAAGGTGGAATATGCTCCCAGAGGAAGCGGCCAATTCACAGAGGCCACAGCCGTAGCTCAGGACGGCGAGTTCTACGTGACAGGCTTCGGGCAGCGTTACGAAGTCGACCTTTCGGGAATACAGACACCGAGTTCAGACGGCTGGTTTGACATGCGCATAACAGTGAAGTCGGTTCAAGGAAGTGTACAGACACAGACCATCTCTCCGGCATTCTTCGTATCAGACATCAACGGCGTACATTCCACAGACGCCGATGACGTGGATGCCAATGCTCCGGTTGAGTATTACAACCTGCAAGGCATACGTATTTCGGCTCCGGCCAAGGGAGCACTTACTATCGTGCGTCAAGGCTCGAAAGTATCCAAGATTCTAGTGAAATAACCCCAAACATCAGATAACTAACTAAAGAACTTCCGGAAGTTACTGTGTTCTTTGTAACTTCCGGAAGTTGTTTTATTGTCCTGTGTTGGCGGCCT
>CAJMDR010000156.1 GCA_905212215.1 uncultured Porphyromonadaceae bacterium | reverse complement strand
TCGGCTGCGACACACGTTCAGTACGCTTCCCCGGCCTTATCAGCTACGTTGCTCCTCCGGGTGGCGGTACAACGGACTATGCCGTAGACATCTATTATTCGGCAGTGAAGGGCGAGACCTTCAAATGCCCGCTGGCTCCCGGAACCTTCATGGACATGATGTACATGCCCGACGCCCTCCGCGCCGCCATAGAAATCATGGAAGCCGACCCGACGCGCCTCAAGCACCGCAATTCCTTCAACATTGCTTCCATGAGCTTCGACCCGGAGATCATATACAACAAGATTCAGGAGTATGTTCCCGACTTCAAGATGGTGTACGAGCATGACCCGTTGCGTCAGGCTATTGCCGACTCATGGCCCGACAGCCTTGACGACAGCTGCGCCCGCGAGGAATGGGACTGGAAACCTGAATATGACCTCGACGCCATGACGCAGGACATGCTCAAGCATCTGCGCGTAAAGCTGGCAAAATAACTTACTGAGAGTAGACAAAACTAAACATATTTGTAATAAAAAAGTGTGTCGGATTGATTTTCGGCACACTTTTTTATGATTCCTTGGCTGTCTTACAAGCCTATCACCGAGGTCTTGCTGTCCGATTCAGCGTTGATGGTGGATCGATCCTTTAGCTTCTTGCCGTAGTCGAAGGTGTAGGTGAACCGGAACAGCAGGCAGCGTCCGATTTTCCAACTTCTCCGGTAGTCAGTGTGTCTTGACAAATTGCCTTAGTTGTAATGTGATAGTCAAGACAACAGATAGAAGTTGGGTTTCAGCATTTGTTACAACCGTCCTGAGTAGCAAAATTGACATCGCATTCTGTCTGAATAGTAAGACATTCCTTTTTATTGTCCGATTCCTCACAATATTCAGCTTCATTTGTGCATGCTTTGTTGTTTTCACTATTCATGCAACCTGGCCCAAGGTTCTTGCAGCGATATACGTTTGACGCTTCTCCAAAAACGGAGTTAGGGACGAGAAAGAAGGAGGTCTGTCCCTCCGTCATTTTTGGCGTACTTAGTTCACTTACGAACTTTTGGATGCGCCTTTTCTGGTTATTCATAAAAAATCTTTTTGATATTGAAGTATGATTGTTGGTGTTGGTTTGATCGGTTGGTGGTTTGACAATACCAGCAGAAAGATTTCTGACTTTAAATTACTGAATAACCGAGGTCTTGCTGTCCGATTCGGCGTTGATGATGGAACGGTCCTGGATTTTCTTTCCGTAGTCGAAGGTATATGTCATGCTTATCTTCAACTGTCGCCCTGTCACCCAGTAGCGTCCATGACTGGAATAGATGCCCATGTCAAGCTTTCTCAGATCTGTTCGACGGGTATGGAGGAAATCACTTAGCTCCGCCGACAGAGTGAAATTCCGTATTTGAATGTCAGTTCGTAGTTTTCTCCCCGGCTGACATGTGTGTTGTCCGAGAGTAAGTTTTTCTGCTTTGTGGAGAAATAGCCGCCCACGGCGAAATTACCGAAATAGTATAGTATTCCACCCCTGTATCTGAGTGCGAACAGATGGTCCCGGTAATGGCCGTAATTGTCTGCTCTGTTGCCGGATAACTGGAAGTATATGATGAGGTTGTTGTTCAGCAGCCTTACGCTCGGGTCAATATTGAAACTGATGGATGAGGAACCGCTTGTATTATAATATTCTCTGACAATCCCACCCTCTTCCGGCGATGCCGCGTAATAGTAAAATCCCTTTTCCCGCAGGCTACGGTACCAGCTCACTCCCATGGCGATGTCCAGCACTCTCAAGGGTCGCAGGCTGTGTCCGACCGAAACGTTGAATGACTCGCTTGCCTTCATGTTAGGATTGCCCTTTATCCAGAACAGCTCCGACTGGCGAATCATGGCGTCTGTCCATTCCGAGGGTGCAGGCACATGTCGGAAATAAGAGCAGTTGATATAAGAAGAGTTACCTCCTTTAGGCCATTCGTAAGATGCGTTGAACGATGCTCCCAGCGTGAATTGTCTGCGGGTCTTGTCTCCTTTCAGAGTCCAGTATGTGTAAGCCAGCCTTGGGCTGAGGGTGAGTTTGAGGTTTCGGACAAGTAAAAAAAGATATTTGCGTCAAGTTTTGACTCTCCCCTTTGCTGGCGCACATTGTTGTCGTATGTGCCGTCGTAGTCTGTGGCGTACCAGTCGTATAAGCTTCTCACAGTGGCATTGAAGCCCCATTTCTGTTTGAATTTTCCGATGAAGACGTGTCCGTAGACAGAGTTCACATTCTCGCGCGAGGCGTTGAAGAAAGAGGGCTCCTCTCCTGCCGCGTAGCTGCTGTATCTGGTGTTGTGGTTATGTGAATACTGCCATTTTGCGTCAAAAAATAGTCATGCGGCAATTTGAGCACATACCGTCCGCTCACCACCGGCGACAGCCTCCGACCTCTGCTGCGGGACAGCATGTCGTTGCCTTCTATTATCGAAGGACTGAACAGAAGGGTCCCTTTCTCATAGCTTCCGGGGTCACGGCTCCAGTTTAGCGACACCTGGTGGGTTATGGTGGTGGTGTCGCGCGAATACACCGCGTTAAAGGCACCCGACAGATTGTCGCTGCGACTGGCACCCGAAGAGCGTTCTGACTCTGTTATGAGATCGTGGTAAATGCCTTTGTAATACAGGTCCCGGTATTCCGATTCGGTCTCGGAGCCGGACAGATGGTCGCGTTCATATCCTCCCGACACCACCGCGCCGTATGTCATGCGTCTGTAAGTGAATTTTGAGGCACCGTTGTAGGAGCCTTGGTTCGGGAAAATCTGGTATCCATTAAGTTTTGTAATGCCACCCCATTCATATACAGGCATAATGAAGTTCACTACGTTGCGGTGTCCGCTGAAACGAGGGTCGGAGGGATTCTCGAAATATTCTACCCTTATGCATTGCTTTGGCCAGAAAGTGCGTAAGTCAATGTCATTTGCCTGCACTCCGTTTATGAAGATGGAAATTGCTCCACCGTCGCGTCCTTTGATAGGACCTCCGGAGGCACCGGGATACACTAACAGGGGAATATACATGCGTTCAAGCAGCGAAGTGGCATCCTGCGCAATGTTCTTCTGTCTTTTTGGGGAAGGAAGACATATTTCTCGCCGTCGCGCCATTGCCCGTCGCTGTTTACCACCACCTCGTCAAGCTGAGTGGTTTTCTGCCTAACCGTGTCTGCCTGCTGAATGGTGACTGTGGAGTCGGTTGGTTTGGACGAGACTGTGGATTCCGTCGGTCGTGTCGCGGCGGAGTGATTGATTGCTTCCGGCAATGCTGCCATCATAGGGGAGTAGAGGCAGCAGATTGTTATAACATTCGCAAAATAAAGTTTCATATCTTAGATTTTAAGAGATTATCTTTATGGTATTGTCTGGAATGTTTTTTTGTTGGATATTTGCTATATTCTTGCTTTTGTAGCGCAATATAAGTGCAAGGTCTCCAGTTGTAAAGGTAAAAGTTTTATTTGATTCTCACAATGATAATTGATTTTTTTAGAATATTTTTGTAAGAGCAGTGAGGGTGCTGTCAGAAAGGATGTTCCCCTCCTAAGTTGTCTTTGCTGGAAAAATTCAAATACAGAGAGGCTGTGCCAAAATTATTGGAATGTAGGGATGCACGGCTCGTGCATCCGCATAACTCATTGAAAATCAGACGGATATTTGCAGACGCAGAACCGTGCGTACCTACACGACAGTATTCTACAACACCCTCTCTAAGATAATAAAGAGGTTGCTATAGGAATGTCAGTTAGCGAAGTCGACGCTGAGGCCGAACTGGAGGCGGCGGGGATTGAGGGGATAGCCTGGCATGGCGAAGTAGTTGTTTCCGAACCATCCCTGGTTCACATGGCTCCAGAGTACGAAGAAACGTGTGCGGTAGAGTTTGGCGGTGATGTAAGCGTTGCAGAAGGCATAGTTGCCCACTTTAGGGCCATTCTGCAGTGTGAATACGGTGGTTGCGGGCTGGTAGGAATAGCCGTTGTAGCGGGTGTAGTAGTCGCAGTCCACGCCTATCTGCATCTGGAGCACCCTGAAGGCGCGGAAGCTGAGATACATGTTGGAATATATGCTCAGTGCAGGAAGCGGCAGGGTGTTCTGGTCGGTGCAGGCCTGATAGGTGAGGGTGTTGTTCCAGTTCCATATACCGAAATGCAGTTCCTGATGCAGTCGCGCCATGAAAACGTGTATTGATTTTCCTGCCTGCCGAGGCATGGAAACGGAGTCGAAATAAATCAGGTTCTGGACGTTGCTGAAGGCAATGTCAAGACGTGTGTTTGTCCAGGGTATTGTGAGGCTTCCGCCTATGTCAAGGCTGCGTTTCTTGCCGAAGTCATTGTCCCAGATGAAGTGGTTGCTGATGTAGTGGTTGAGCAGATATCCCGGCTCCTCGTTACGGAAAGATACCTTTGCGCCTATCATTACCGTATCGCCGAAGAGTCTGAATCGCCCTGTGGCCTCGCCGCTAAGGAGCAGGTCGGCGGCCACATCGCCCATGATGCCGAACTTTGCCTCGGCAGCATAGGTGAGGTGCTTACCGTTGCTCTTGTCGATCCTTCCACCTGCCCACAGCAGGTTCTGCGACGCCTTGTGCTTCATGCTTCCGTAGAATTCGGGCAGAGGTGTGAGAGTGCCGCTTGCGTCAGTAAGTGAATCGGCCTTGAACTGCGTGTAGCGGCGGTTCTCGTAGGTAAGATAAGCCGACAGACCGAACTTCACCCAGGGCTTGAAGCCTTCGAGCATCTGTATGCCAACGGTGTTGCTAAGCGCGGAATAAGTGGTGCGGTCGCGGGTCTCCGAGTCATTGAAATAAGTATTGCACCAGAATTTCTGAGCCTCCGTGGCCTGGAGGTTGAGGAAGTTATGGCGGCCCCGTTTCCAGTCCATGGCATAGACGAACTTCACCACAGGAATGTATATCTGACGAGTGAGAGTGTCGTTCACCACCTCATCCTGCCAATAGCCTATCTTGTAGGCGTGGTTCATGTAAAACTGCGAGGCATGCAGGCGAGACTGCGCCGTGGTGAGGTTGGTGGGAATAGCTTTCGGCTCTATCTTGTCCACGCCACCTTGCAGCACTGCCGGGTCGGTGATGTAGAGGTCGTTGGTGATTCCGCCGTTCTCCTTGTTGAGCATATTGTTCTGATCCCAGAAGCCCTGGAACTCATAGCGGTCGCCAAGGTAATATCCGCTGAAGCCGTAGATATAATCCTTTACCGCCTGATAGTTGTATGCACCCTTCGAGTAAAGATAGTCTATGTGGGCACCAATGCCTATGCGTCGATTGACGTTGCCTGCAAAAACGGCCCGCAGACGGTCTTGATTGCTCTCGCGGTTGCCGCCGAAGTTATAGCTGGCCAGGGTCATGGGAATGTAGACATTGTAGAACTTCTGCGTTCTGCCTGTCTGCATCCAGGTCTGGAGGTTGCGGTCGAAGAAGAAAGCGCCGCGTTCCGGACGGTCGGCGAAGGTGAGGGTAAGCGATGGAGCGCCGAGGTTGCCGGTTGTGAGAAACTCGTCGGTCTGCATCGATGGAATAGCTTGACGCTGATAATTGTACAACAGGGTGTCGATGGTGGAAGGAACATGCTCTCCCAAGGGGAAATTGAGCGTCCAGGCCGACGACCGCTTAACAGTATCCTGTTTCTCTGTCTTCGGCTC
>CAJMDR010000155.1 GCA_905212215.1 uncultured Porphyromonadaceae bacterium | reverse complement strand
TGCGACGCATCAAGAATGATGTCGGTGGTCAGTTGGCGACAATGGGCTGTATGCCACGGCACAACACCATCGATTGCCCGACACTGTTTTGGTCTGCAATGCCAGGCAACGAGGCCGACTTCCCTGCCGAAGAATCGTTCTATACTTTCATTGAGCCTGCCGCCTGTTTCTTCACCGCCGAGACAAATTATCGCTCATCATTGTCTCCATTCGGAATAAAGATGGTCGATAGACTGACTGGTAAGCCGCTACACCTTGACATATCGGACGAGCCGATGAAGAAAGGTGTTACTACCAACCGCAACAAGTTCATTCTTGGTCCGTCAGGTTCCGGTAAGTCATTCTTCACCAATCATCTGGTGCGTCAGTATTATGAACAAAATACTCATGTCTTGCTGATTGACACGGGTAATTCATACGAAGGGCTATGCAACCTTATTCATAATAAGACTCATGGCGAAGATGGTATTTACTATACCTATACCGATGACAAGCCGATTTCATTCAACCCGTTTTTTACTGATGACGGCATCTTCGATGTGGAGAAACGCGACTCCATAAAGACCCTGCTCCTGACCCTGTGGAAAGCGGAGGACGAGAGAGTGACCAAAACAGAGAGCGGTGAACTCGGTTCCGCACTGGCGATGTTCCTCGACAAGATGGCGAAAGACCGCGATATTATCCCGTGTTTCAATTCGTTCTACGAATTTATGCGCGACGAGTACCGGGCTGAAATGGCTAACCGCCCAATACCCATCTACAAACAGGACTTCGACATTGACAATTTCCTCACGACGCTACGCCAATACTATCACGGCGGACGCTATGACTTTCTGCTGAATTCCAAGGAGAACATCGACCTGCTCAACAAGCGGTTCGTGGTCTTCGAGATTGATCAGGTGAAGGACAATCGGGAACTTTTCCCCGTTGTCACCATCATCATTATGGAGGCTTTCATCAACAAGATGAGACGGTTAAAGGGCATCCGCAAGATGATAATCGTGGAAGAGGCATGGAAGGCACTTTCTACCGCAAACATGGCAGACTATATGAAGTATCTGTTTAAGACGGTCAGAAAGTATTTCGGTGAAGCTGTGGTGGTTACTCAGGAGGTAGATGATATAATCTCCAGCCCCATTGTCAAAGAGACCATCATCAACAACTCCGACTGTAAGATTTTGCTCGACCAGCGCAAGTACATGAACCGCTTCGACCAGATACAGGAGCTGTTGGGTCTGACCGATAAGGAAAAAAGCCAGATACTCAGTATCAATATGGCAAATAATCCTAACCGGCTCTACAAAGAGGTGTGGATTGGTCTCGGTGGCACTCAGTCTGTGGTCTATGCAACAGAAGTATCGACCGAGGAATACCTCTGCTACACCACTGAGGAGACGGAGAAGATTCAGGTGCTCAACAAGGCGAAGCAACTTGGTGGCGATACGGAGTCTGCAATAAAGTTACTCGCAAATGAGCGGAAGGAGGCACTATGAAGATTCCCAAAGTGTTCCATCCGATACTCGGAGTGATGACAGGAGCAATCCTTTTTCTCATTGGCATCGCTGTCGTATCTGCCGCATTTGTGCTGGCATACAAGGTCGTACAATATACAAAGCCTTTTATCGTGGAGGTATTCTCCAATATGATACACCTGTTTCACACTCTTATGCCACAATGAAAGTCCTCTATGTTCTATGGCTGGTCTTGGCCGGTCTGTTCATCGGTCTAATTTCCCTAATAACATTCCCTTTGCTCCTGCTCTATGTGGGAGTGAAGATAATCGGAGGCTTCGCCTCAAAACTCAACTGACAAAAACGCCAATGACTGAACATGAAATTGACAATCTGGCCGAGCTACTCAGCGACAAAATCGCTAATAAACTCGAACAGAAGAAAAAGAGGAACTGGAAAGATGATCCTCGTGCCGTGCTGTTAGGAGAATGGTACAGCCTCAAATCAGATCTGGAATTTTCAGTAAGATACGAATGGTTTGGATTTGTGATGTATCTGTACCACACCGGCAAGAACGGAGATTCAAAATCTAAAATTTATTCTATTCATAAAGGCGAATCGGACAGGGAGTTCTACATCATACGAAACGGCAAAATCGTAGAGATGATCCTTGAAGGAGATGCGGTTGATATTACGGAAGAGCCTGATGATGAAACCGAAGAGCCGATTCTTGAATGGGAGAATGACAGATTCGTCCAAGACGCTCGTTCCCATAAATTCTACTATGACACCCATCTTATGTGGGAAGAAGATGAGTTGGCTTTAGAAGCCATCAGAAAAGAAAATCAAGCAAAAAGATCAAGCTGAATGAAACATCTCAAAACAATCATCGCGGTGCTGGCTATGGTTCTGCTCTTCGGAGCAAACCGAGCCTCCGCCCAGTGGACGGTAATCGACCCGTCGAACATCGCCCAAAGTATCGTAAACAACTCCAAATCACTTGTTCAGGAGTCAACGACGGCGACGAACATGGTAAAGAATTTTCAGGAAACTGTCAAGATTTACCAGCAGGCGAAGAAGTATTATGATGCCCTTCAGTCGGTCAACAACCTTGTCCGCGACGCCCGCAAGGTGCAGCAGACAATCCTGATGCTCGGCAATATCTCCGGATATTACGTCAACAATTTCCAGAAGATGCTGACAGACCCGAACTTCACAAGTGCGGAACTCTCGGCAATCGCCTCCGGCTACACAAGGATTCTTGAAGAAGCAAACGGAGTGCTGTCCGACTTGAAGCAGGTAGTAAATATCACCACATTAAGCATGACCGACAAGGATAGGATGGACGTTGTGGATGACTGCTACAAGGAGATGAAAAGGCTGAAGAACCTCACTGCCTATTATACCAATAAAAACATCTCTGTGTCATACCTGCGGGCAAAGAAAAAAGCTGATACCCAACGTGTCATCAGTCTCTATGGTGACGGCTCCGAAAAATACTGGTAACACTTATGCTTTGCGCGATAGATTTTGACAACCTGCACACCGTCCTCCGCTCGCTATATGACGAGATGATGCCGCTGTGCAGCGACATGGCAGGAGTGGCTCAGGCGATAGCCGGACTCGGCGCACTGTTCTATGTGGCGGTCCGTATCTGGAAATCGCTTGCCGCCGCAGAGCCGGTGGATGTGTTTCCGTTGTTGCGTCCTTTCGCCATCGGAATGTGCATAATGTTCTTTCCGACAATCGTACTCGGCACCATCAATTCGGTGATGCAGCCTATTGTTCAGGGAACGGCAACGATGCTCGAAGGTCAGACACTCGATATGCAGCATTACCGCGAGGAGAAAGACAGGCTGGAGTATGAGGCCATGATGAATGATCCATCGACAGCCTACCTCGTGGATGATGCGGAGTTTGACCGGCAGATAGATGAGCTTGGAGTGACGGAAATCGGCACCGCAGCCGGAATGTATATCGAGCGTGGGATGTATAAAGTGAAGAAAGCCATTCAAAACTTCTTCCGCGAACTTCTGGAGATGCTCTTTCAGGCGGCCTCGCTTACCATCGACACGATAAGGACATTCTTTCTCATAGTCTTGGCGATACTCGGACCCATTGCCTTCGCCATATCGGTTTGGGACGGGTTCCAGTCAACACTGACGATGTGGATTCAGCGATATATACAGACATATCTATGGCTTCCGGTCGCTGACCTGTTTTCGACTATATTGGCGAAAATACAGGTGCTGATGCTCCAGAACGACATATCCGAGTTGACCAATAATCCCAATGTAAATCTCGATAGTTCAAATACTTGCTACACGATATTTATGATTATCGGTATCATCGGATACTTCACAATCCCTACTGTGGCAGGCTGGATTATTCAGGCCGGTGGCGGTATGGGCGCTTATGGCAGACATATAAACTCTGTGGGTATGCAGGGCGGCTCTGCCGTGGCTGGTGTCGCCGGATCCGTGGCCGGAAACGTGACAGGTCGTGTCGGGAAACTTCTGAAGTAATATGAAAATGGAATTCAAATCACTGAAAAACATCGAATCCTCGTTCCGGCAGATACGGCTTTTCGGCATTGTTTTCGTGAGTCTCTGCGCTGTGGTGGCGGTTGCCTCTGTAGTGCTGTCTCTCAACTTCGCCGAAAAGCAGCGTGAGAAAATCTATGTCCTTGACAACGGCAAGTCCCTGATGCTTGCCTTGTCGCAGGATATGGAGCAGAATCGTCCGGCGGAAGCTCGCGAACATGTGCGACGCTTTCATGAACTGTTCTTCACACTTTCGCCAGAGAAGTCCGCCATCGAGCACAATGTCAGCCGGGCCCTGTTGCTCGCCGACAAGAGTGCCTACAACTACTACCGGGACTTCACGGAGCAGGGGTACTATAACCGCATTATCGCCGGCAACATCAATCAGGTGCTGAAGGTCGATAGTGTGGTGGTGAACTTCACCAACTATCCCTACGATGTGAGAACTTATGCAAAGCAGATGATTATCCGCCAGAGCAATGTCACCGAGAGAACGCTGGTCAGCAGCTGCAAGCTGAAAAACTCCGGCCGCTCCGACGACAATCCCAACGGATTCATTATCGAGAACTTCACCGTAATCGAAAACAAAGATATACTGACAATAAAAAAATGAATCTCAAAACTCTGAAAGAGAAGATAGGACTCCTTTATAATAAGGTGTCCTGCCGCAAAGAGAGCGCATTGGAGTATGTTCGTCGCAAATGCGACGACATACCTCCGCAGAAGCGGTTTAGGATAGTGGCGATAGCTTTTGTCCTGTTTGCCTTGCTCGCTCTCTTTGTCTTCGGCAAGTCAATCTATAACATCTACAACGGGGTGCATAGCAATCCCGACTTCGGCACCATAAAGCAGATGCCGATGCCCGAAAATGGCGATAACCCAACACCGGAAATTTTCTATGGATCTGAAGACGCTATGGAATAAACTCAGAAGACCCACTACCGAAGCGGAGCGGAAGATGCGGATGAAATATCTCGTGGCTTTCCCCGCGATGTTTCTCACTACCGGCATTATCCTATGGCTGATATTCGACAGTTTCGGCGATGGAGCCGTTACCCAGACAAGTGGTTTCAACCAGAATATGCCGGAGCCTGACGCGAAGGAGATTGTCAGCGACAAACGAGACGCCTACGCCACGCAGAAGGACACAATCAATGTTACGGCAGAAAGTATCCCGCTTGTGGATTCTGTTCCCAAAGTCCGGGAAGAGACTCAACCCAATATGGTTGAGGCTTCAAATCTGGCATATCAGGAAGTACAGGCCTCACTTGATGACTTCTTCATCCCGGAGAACACCGAGGCTACGCAGGTTGCTGAACTTCAAGCCCGCATCGACGAGCTGGAGGCTCAGAACCTGATGGCACAGCAGCAGGTCCAGCAGCCCAACGAGATGGAGCTGATGGAACAGTCCTATAAGCTGGCGGCGCAGTATCTCGGCACCGGCGGAGGCCAGCAGGCGGTTATTGTCGATGAGCCGGAGAAGGAACGTGAGGTCATGCCTGTCAATCAGGTAAACCGAAACGTGGTGTCTTCTCTCAGTGCCTCAGCTGATAATGCCCGCTCGTTCTCAACCGCAGTCGGAACCAAGCGCACGAATTTCAAGAACACCATTTCAGCCTGTATCGCCTCCAACCAGTCCATTACCGACGGGCAGAGCGTCAGGCTCCGCACGCTCGAACC
>CAJMDR010000154.1 GCA_905212215.1 uncultured Porphyromonadaceae bacterium | reverse complement strand
GTCGAGCAGAGTCACTTTGAGGCGCTCTACGGGATAGCCGGCGAGCACACCGTTGCGCATGGCAGTCTGGAAACCTTTCTGTACCGAAGGAATGTATTCCTTAGGCACGTTTCCGCCCTTCACCTCGTCGATGAACTGGAGGCTTCCCTCGAATTCTTCGTCGGCGGGTTCCACACGTACAATGATGTCGGCGAACTTACCGCGGCCACCTGTCTGCTTCTTGAATACCTCGCGCAGCTCGACGGGTTTGGTGATAGCCTCTTTATAGGTTACCTGCGGGCGACCCTGGTTACATTCAACCTTGAACTCACGTTTCAGACGGTCGATGATGATATCGAGGTGAAGCTCGCCCATACCGCTGATGACGGTCTGGCCGGTCTCTTCGTTGGTCTCCACACGGAAGGTAGGATCTTCTTCCGCAAGTTTCTGGAGGCCCACACCGAGCTTGTCAAGGTCTTTCTGAGTCTTGGGTTCCACTGCGATGCCGATAACGGGATCGGGGAATTCCATAGCCTCAAGCACGATGGGATGATTCTCGTCGCAGAGGGTATCGCCGGTACGGATATCCTTAAAGCCGACACCTGCGCCAATGTCACCGCAACCGATAACCTCTTTGGGGTTCTGCTTGTTGGAGTGCATCTGGAAGAGACGGCTCACGCGCTCTTTCTTTCCAGAACGGGTGTTGAGGACGTAGCTTCCGGCAGGCATCTCGCCGCTATAAACGCGGAAGAAGCAGAGACGGCCTACGTAGGGGTCGGTAGCGATTTTGAACGCGAGTGCGCACATGGGAGCGTCGGGCTTGGGCTCGCGGCTGATGACTTTCTCCTTGTCATCAACATCGTGGCCTTCCACTGCGCCGGCATCCTCAGGTGAGGGCAGATAAGCGCAGACAGCGTCGAGCAGGGTCTGCACACCTTTGTTCTTGAACGACGAACCGCAGATCATGGGATAGATCTCCATGGCGAGAGTCGATTTGCGTATAGCAGCTCGAATCTCTTCCTCGGTGATGGTAGAGGGGTCGTCGAAATATTTCTCCATGAGAGAGTCGTTGAACTCGGCAAGAGTCTCAAGCATCTTGTCGCGATACTCTTCGGCCTCGGCACGGAGATTGTCGGGAATCTCGGTTACGTCGTAGTCAGCGCCCATAGTCTCGTCATGCCAGAGGTAAGCTTTCATGCTCACCAGGTCGATGACACCTTTGAAGCTTTCTTCAGCTCCGATAGGAATCTGTATGGCGAGAGGATTAGCACCGAGCACCTCTTTTACCTGACGCACTACCTCGAAGAAGTTTGCGCCAGAGCGGTCCATTTTGTTTACGTAACCGATTCTGGGGACGTTGTATTTGTCGGCCTGACGCCATACCGTTTCGGACTGTGGTTCCACGCCGCCTACAGCACAGAAGGCAGCGACAGCGCCGTCAAGGACACGCAGCGAGCGTTCTACCTCAACGGTAAAATCCACGTGCCCCGGAGTGTCGATCAGGTTGATTTTGTACTTCTGGCCATCGTAGTTCCAGAAGGTTGTTGTAGCGGCGCTTGTGATAGTGATGCCGCGTTCCTGTTCCTGCTCCATCCAGTCCATGGTAGCGGCGCCGTCGTGAACTTCGCCGATTTTATGAGTCAGACCGGTATAAAACAGGATACGTTCGGATGTAGTAGTCTTACCGGCATCGATGTGAGCCATGATGCCGATGTTACGGGTATGTGAAAGTGGATGGAGTTCTTTAGCCATTTGTGTTGGTAAAATCTCTTAGAATCTGAAATGGGCGAACGCGCGGTTAGCTTCGGCCATACGGTGCATGTCTTCCTTACGTTTGAAGGCACCGCCCTGGTCCTGATAAGCGTCGACTATTTCAGCGGCGAGCTTGTCGGCCATAGTCTTACCGCCACGTTTGCGGGCGTAGATTATGAGATTTTTCATGGAAATAGACTCTTTGCGGTCGGCACGGATTTCCGTGGGGACCTGGAAGGTAGCGCCACCTACGCGGCGGCTCTTAACCTCCACCTGAGGAGTAACGTTCTCGAGAGCTTTCTTCCAGATCTCGAGGCCGGATTTCTCCTCGTTGGGGAGTTTTTTCTCTACGTACTCCAAAGCTGTGTAGAAGATGGTGAAGGCAATAGACTTCTTGCCGTCGTACATGAGGTGGTTGATGAATTTGGTCACCTTCACTTCGTGGAATTTGGGATCCGGGAGTACGACCCTTTTCTTGGGTTTGGCTTTTCTCATTTTATTGAAAAAGTTGTGTTTTTGTTTTTGGCTGCTTTTTACATCTTCAACGGCTTCCTCTGAAGCCATTTACTCAACCCGGGGTAACGGTTGGCCTTTCTCAAGCCTTGCGGCACCCCTTTAGCTCCAATAAATCAAAAACTGAGTTTGCTGAGGGGATTAAAGATTATTTTTTCTGTTTGGGACGTTTAGCACCATATTTGCTGCGACGCTGGAGACGACCGTTTACGCCGGCGGTATCGAGAGTACCGCGCACGATGTGATAACGTACACCGGGGAGGTCCTTTACACGACCGCCACGAACCATGACGATGCTGTGTTCCTGCAGGTTGTGGCCTTCACCGGGGATGTAGCTGTTGACCTCTTTGCCGTTGGTAAGACGTACGCGGGCCACTTTACGCATAGCCGAGTTAGGCTTTTTAGGAGTTGTGGTGTAAACGCGCACGCACACGCCGCGGCGCTGCGGGCAGGCATCCAGGGCAGGCGACTTGCTCTTGTCTTTGAGCGTGGTGCGACCCTTTCTTACGAGTTGCTGAATGGTTGGCATTCTTTGTTTTTGTTTATTGTTTACTGTCTGTTATTAGCTTATCCAGTTACCTCAGACGCCCTTATACACACCAAGCGGGCACGCAAACCCCTGACTATCAGGGACTTAACGGCCTCGGTATGGAAATTTGCGCCTTTTGGCACTGCAAAGGTACAAATAATTTGCCTCAGATGCAAGTTTTTTACGTATTTTTTAGAAATTAGAGAATCAAACGGCAAGTTATGAAACAGCTGCTTCATAGATTTTACTCCCCTCCAAGTGTTGGGAACCAATGTAATCAATCAAACTCACATCTCATCCTCAGGTTTCCTTTCGGCTTCATAGAGGTTGTTTTGGAATATGTGGGTTTTATTGTGTACCTTTGCAGGCTAAAAAAAGGATTGTCAACAGGAAATGGTCAATAAGCATGATATAATGAGTCATCTGCATGGCGTACATATAGATGGCATCCATGCCCGCGAGGAGGCTTCGAAGCTAATGGTCTTCATAAAAAACTGGACTCTCCCCATAGCTATATTAGCCGGCATTGCTTCCTACTTCATCTATATAAATATCCACTGGTTAGACGACACCCATACATTCGTCAACGAGGCAGTAGGCATCCTACAGCCAATGCTTATCTTCGTGATGCTGTTTCTTACCTTCCTGACCATAGGACCACGCGATCTGCATCTTAGGCGCTGGCATCTGTGGCACACGCTGATACAGATAGCATTTTTCGGTATTGCGGCCATAGCACTTACGTTTATGGCCGACACTCCCTGGCGCATCATCGTTGAGAGTGCCATGCTCTGTCTGCTCTGCCCTACGGCGACGGCGGCGGCGGTCGTTACCCGCAAGCTTGACGGCAACCCGGCCGACATCACCACGTACACCATAATAATAAATATGGCAATAGCCGTCACAGCTCCAGCACTCCTTCCTATAGCACATCCTCAGGAGGGAATGACGTTTTTCCCGACGTTTGGCATGATTATGGGAAAGGTATTCCCGCTGCTTATCTGTCCTTTGCTGGCGGCATGGACCGTGCGAAGATTCCTTCCGCGCCTTGCCGAAGCGTTACGCCGTTACCGCGACCTTCCCTTTTACATCTGGTCGGTGTCGCTTTCCTTGGCCATTGCAGTTACGGTGAAGGCCATAGTCCACAGCAATGTGCCTGTAATCTACGAAATAGGCATCGGCATTGTGACACTGCTCAGCTGTCTGCTGCAATTCTGGCTCGGGAAGAGGATAGGCACACACTACGGCGAGACAATAGAAGGAGGTCAGGCTCTGGGCCAGAAAAACACGGTATTGATTATCTGGATGGGCTATACGTTCCTCTCGCCTGTTACCGCTATGGCAGGAGGGCTTTACAGCGTCTGGCACAATATTTTCAATTCTTACCAGCTCTATAAGAAGCGGAAAGAAGAGGAGAAGGAGGAGGCGTGATTTTTCGGACGAGTCGGACAGGTCAGACGAGTCAGACAGGTCGAAATCAGAAAGGCTGTGCCATTTTTGACACAGCCTTAGTTTATGGGGGCGCCTTAAGGGGGATTAAGGAGGTTAAGGAGATTAGGGAGGTTAAGGGGAGAGAGCGCTAGTATTATTTGAAGGCTCTTGACTGCCTTTCGACATGCTCGAAGAGGGCACGGTCATGGTCGGTGAGGGGTATTCCACGACGGCTCATCATCCTCTCGGCCATTGTCAGGAAGGTATCCATATCCACATCCCTGAATCCTCCTGTAGGAGTGCCTTTGCTGAAACTGGGAATGAAAGTGCGTGGGAATCCTGTTCCATGTAAGTTGACACCGACACCCATCACCGTGGCGGTGTTGAGCATACCGTTAATGCTTATGCGGCAATGGTCAGCCATGATTAGGCCACAGAACTGGAGGTTCGTGCGCATGAATGTGCGTCTGGGATAATTCCACACCCTTATCTTAGCATAGTCGTTCTTGAGGTTCGAGGCATTGGTGCCGGCTCCGATATTGCACCACTCCCCTACCACAGCATTACCGAGGAATCCGTCGTGAGCCTTGTTCGAGTAGCCGAAGATTACAGCGTTGCTCACCTCTCCACCTATCTTACACCAGGGACCGATGGTTGTTCCGGTATAGATTTTGGCACCCATCTTCACCACGGAGTGCTCACCGAGGGAGAATGGCCCACGAACCAAAGCGCCTTCCATTACTTCGGCATCGACACCTATATATATAGGGCCTGCATTGGTGTTGAAAGTGCATCCTTCTACCACGGCTCCTTCCTCTATGAAGATTTTAGGTAATCCGTCGGGATATTTCTTTTCCCCGAGCCAAAGGTTCGTAGTGCTGAGAGGCTGCGAGACCCGATTTTTTGTCAGCAACCGGAAATCGGCCTCTATCTGTTCGGCATTGAGCAGGAACACATCGTAGACGAAGTGCAGCATGGACACATTTCCCTCCCATTTCAGCCTATGCCCCTCATCTGCCTCATGATACTGTGCGGCGGTGCCATAAAAGGCAAGCAGTTCATCGTTATGGAAGAGAGCAGTACCGGGTTCCAGCGCCTTAATGGTCTTTACGAGAGCGTCGTCGGGGAGGAGAGCGCCGTTGATGTACAGATTCTTTTCCGTGCGCACTGCAGGATAGAGGTCACGCAACGATTCGTCGGGCAGATAAGAATAAGTGCCGTGCAGACGCTTCTGCCACTTCTGGCGTATGGTGAGAATGCCCACCCGGAAATCAGCAACGGGCCTTGTATAGCTCAACGGGAGCAGATTGCCGTGGGCGGTAGGAGTATCAAAAAGAATTATATTCATTTGAAGTTGTTTCTACTTATTTCTTATCATGCTGTTTCAGATATTCCCGGGCGGTAAGACAGAGCTTGTCGTACCGCTCTTTTCCGAAATACCTTATCAGCGGTTCGCGTAATGCCTCATACACTCTTAT
>CAJMDR010000153.1 GCA_905212215.1 uncultured Porphyromonadaceae bacterium | reverse complement strand
TTTGTAGTTTCAGTTTCAGACAATATCGACCAGCGTATCGACCAGAAAATCTTTCACGCCGAGATAGTGGTGGATTCCAAAAAGGTCAAAGCGGAAGAATCAAGATACCTGCCGATTCCTATTCTTACAGACTTCAAGGATGATACTGAGGACAAATCGCAAATGAAATATGTAATTCAGAAGAATTACGAGCGGGTCAAAAAGGATGTTCGTGACCTCGTGGTTCGAGAGATTGAACGTATCAAGGAAGATCCGGTTCTATGCAGGTTACTTCCAAAGGGTATATAAATAGAAATCCCGACTCATTCAATCACTGAATGGGCCGGGATTTTCCGTTGGGTGACTCTATTGAATAGAGATTTATGCGCTCAGGCTTTCGTATTCATCGAAGTCGTCATACTCGTCGAAGTCATCTTCGATATATTCGAGGTCGTTTTCCTCATCGTCATAAGAGTCGAAACCCTCATAGTGACCGGTGGCGGTTATTGATTTGAACACTTCATCTTCGGGAGTGTCTGTGGTGACAGCATCTGCAAAGATTCTTACGAGTTCTTCCTGCGGAATATCTTCGTTGAAGCATCCGTCTTCTTTCAGAGCGTCATACAGTTCTGCGAACTGGGCTCTGTCAAAGCGTATAGATTCTTTCATACGGGGAATTCGGATTTAGTGGATGGACATCAGGCTCTGTTGTCTTCATCGTCGAGTCTGCGTTGAATGTCTTCTTCGACTCCTTTTCTGAGGGAGTCGAGAAACTCGGTGACGCTCTTGCTCGACTGCTTGGACTTGAGCGAGGAAATGATGTTGTTGACGTAGTGCACGGATACATCTATGTTGAGTGCCGAAGCCATGTTTCGGACAAGTTGGGAGAACGAGTCATCGTCCATGATGCACCCGCCGACTTTGATTGCGTGGCAGAGGTGAGCGAAGTGGGATTTTGGCTTACGCCAGCGGAGTGTGCTTTTGATTTCTGGCGCCTCGGTGTCCGGGGTGAAACCAGTTACCGACGACAGGGTCTGTAGTTTTCTGGCCACATAGTTGTGGGCTGTGTTGAACGCGGAAGCCAACGCCTCGTTGACTTGATCGAGCATCAAGCGGCTCTTGATTTCCGAAAACTGGATGTCGGCGATGGTGAGAAGCTCCAGTGCATAGTGGCGCATGGGCGAGTCGGTTGACGTTACTCCGTGGATGGAGATGATGAGGTCTGTGAGTTGTGCCGGAAGGCTTTCTGAGAAAAGGCCCTGACGAAGATTCTTGAAGACTTCAAGATTTGTCAAGTGGAAAAGATCCATTCGTCTTGATTCCATAAACAAATAGTTTTTTGTGGTTTCGAGGCATTCAACCGTGAATGCAGAATCATAACAAGCTGAATAGTCAATTTTGTTCGTTGTCGTCTATTAGTCAATGCGTTGATTTGCTGTGTTTTATGTAGTTGGGTGTATTCAGAATGTATTTTGAACTGTCTTTCTACATTCAAAAATGTCTAAAGTGTTTTCAACCAAAAGAACTTTATCTGCTGATAGAATGTTTCTTAATGTGTATTTGAGATTTCAAGACTTCATTTTCTCCCCCAAAATTGGATATATCGAAGAAAAAATGAAAAAACGACCGAAAAAGATGCCTTTATCCGAATGGAAGGTGCTCCTTTTTGCCTCAAAGGATGCGCCACTCGCGCTGCTGCTGGACTCAATCACGGCAATGAGGTCACGTGTTACCATAACCCATGACTTCAAAAAAGCAATAGCGGAGATTAACGGCGGCAACTATACTCACGTTATGTCTGATGTCACTCAACAAGACCCGGTCGCCAGAAGAATCATGACGTGGGTTCATATAAACCATTCCGAGATCGAAACCTGTTTTCTTGGAGTAAATGGTCATCCAAGTGGGGAGATTGATATATGGAAACTCTCTGACGGCAAGATTTTCACTCACTCAATGACCGGAGTAGACCCGCTGACCGAGCCGTTGAGTGTCCTGTATTCCGAAGAAACGCCTCTGAAATGGCTCAGTCATGCAAAATGTGAGTGTCTGCAAGTCCGTGAAAGGCTGAATCCCCGAAAAAATAATGTGGTTTTGATAATGGGTGCCGGAGGAACCGGTAAGGCTGTCCTCGCACAGATTGCCCATTTCAGCAGCCCGCGATGCGAAGGATTATTCGTATTTGCCAACTGTAGTTCAGATAACAATATCCCCAATGATAGTGTATGGACTGCGGAGTGTGAGAACCGATTACGGAAAAGCATTAGGCACATGTTCGACCAGGCCGACAAAGGTACCTTATATATTCATGACATTGACAAACTCGATCGGGTTGCTCAAAAAATTATGTATGAGGAAATCAAGAAAGTTGTGGATGCTCCTGTCGCTGACAAGAATCCCCGTCTTATAATCTGCGCCACAAATAAATATCTAGAACAGGAGGTCGGTAACGGGAGCTTCTCCTCTGAATTATACTCACTTATCAGCGATTACATCATCAATGTCCCTTCACTGAGCCAGTTCAAGGAGGAATTGCCGATGCTTGCCGAGAATCTGTTGAGGGCATATTGCCTTACGGCAAAAATTTCAGAACGGAAATTCACTAAAGATGCACTGGAGACTATTCGCGCCCATGTGTGGGATGAGAATCTCCGAGGTCTTTATCAAGCTCTCAAACAAAGTTATATGATGGCTGACTACATGTATATCAAGCCCTCTCACATGAACCTTACGCCACATCTTGACAGGAATGACTCGCTGATTGACCAGAGCCATAGCATCAAAACAGCTTTGCTGAATAACAAAGGGGTTGTTATAAGAGCCGCAAAAGAGCTTGGCATATCAAGAAGCCATTTGTATAATCTCATGACGTTATTAGAAATCCCGCATGGATTTGGTTTGCCACCTATAAAGCAAAAACGACGACTGGAAATGAAAAAGAATAAAAACTCCGGAGAAAATAAATAGAAATCGCCGAGACCACGACCGCGCCTGGTGGCAGTTTCGCCACCTCGTCTTTTGCCGCCTCCATTTTATCAACGGCAATCAAACATATACGAAAGACAGGTATCCCGCCTTTCGTATATGTTTGATCTTGTTTATTATTCGGTAATTTCGATTATATTGCCCTCAAATCCTGCGATTTGACTTTCATAATAACCGTCACCTGTAACTCTGGGCCGCTCATTATTTCAAAGCCGTCGGTTTCAAGTTGAGAGGTAAGCTTATCAACCGTTTCACGATTCCCGACACTAAATGACAGATGAATAAAACCTGTGCGCATACGCATATCATTCTGCTCATTCAATCCCGGACGAGTCATAATTTCAAGTCTTGCCCCGCCGTCAAAGATCAGAAAATATGACTTGAAATCTGTTTTGGGGTTGTGGTACTGTTCGGATGGTACAGCATGGAAGTACTTTACGAAGAAATTTTTAGCGCCCTCCAAATCGTTGACATACAAGGCTGTATGGTCTATTTTCATTATCCGAGATTATTCGTTGTTTTCGAGCCATTCGGTGCGGACTGCATCGGGCAGATGCTTTACCGAGAAATCAGAGAATGTCACATTGAAGCCGTTACCGTCAGGACAAGCACCCATCATGCCGATTTTAACCGGACGGTTGGCTTCCATCCATGCGTTTCGCATCATGATGTATTCCTTGTCGTCGAACGAATAGGAAACCTCTATCGCATCCTTTCGGCG
The DNA here is from genome assembly GCA_905212215.1 of uncultured Porphyromonadaceae bacterium. Lineage (GTDB taxonomy): Bacteria > Bacteroidota > Bacteroidia > Bacteroidales > Muribaculaceae > Lepagella. Next base: position 2,014 of record CAJMDR010000153.1, on the reverse strand, counting down.
CACTGCCTTTATCCAGATGAAATCGACGGGCTTGTCGAGGGCTATGACGCTCCAGTCGGATGTGTGATGTGTCACTACCGTGCTGAGGTTGTATTTGCCGTCAACGAATTCGATACCGGCCTTGATATAATTTTCGTGGTCGATGCGAATCATCATGCCGGCTTGGTCGAAGCGCACTTTGTAATCGCCTGACACTTTCACTTTTGCCTCGAACTCTCCACCGTATTCCGCATAATAGAAGGGAGCGTCATCAACGGTGAAACCATAGTGCGAAATGCGCCAGTAATCGCTCTTGGGCGTTACCGACATCGAGAGTTCGTCGCCTGAGATATTCCAATGCGACGGTTCGTTGAACCAGTTCATTTTTTCGAGGGTCTGGGCTGAAAGTGCCAACCCTGACATCAGCACAAATGCTGTCAGTAAATACTTCTTTACCATATCTCTTTAATTGATTTTATTACTTTACAAGGATTTCCGACAGCCACCGAGTGAGGCGGAATGTCTTTCACCACAACACTGCCGGCTCCTATTACACAATCGTCGCCTATGGTGACGCCGGGCATAACGCATACATTGGCACCAATCCACACATCACTGCCGACAGTTATCGGACGTGCATATTCGAGACCCTTGTTCCTCTCTGCGGCATCAATCGGATGACCTGCGGTATAAAAACCACAATTGGGAGCGATAAACACGTTGTCGCCGAATTTTACAGGTGCCTCGTCAAGTATCACTAAATTATGATTGGCATAGAAATTATCACCGATATGGATATTGTACCCGTAATCGCATAGAAACGGCTGCTCTATCAGGAAGTTTCCTTTCACACTGCCCAACAGTTCCAAAATGATATTCCTTCTCCCCTCGACATCCTTTGGGCGGAGATGATTGTAGTCATGACACAATTCCTTGCAGTCAGATCTCTCTGCTATAAGCCGGGGGTCGTTGTTCGCATCATATATCATGCCTTTCAGCATCTTTTCTTTCTCTGTCATATCGAATAACCATATATTATAGTTAACTTTGCAAAGTTAATCACTTGTAATATGGTGTGCAATGATTATAAATAACCATTTTTCTCATGAGCAACCTGACTAAACTCAACCAACTTCTGAAAAATCAGCCCGTTAAGGCAGACTCCATAGAAGCCGTACAATTGCTTGATTATGCTGATAATATATCCCGGATAGAGAATGTCACTGCTGTAGTAAGCGATCTGAGGCGTGGCACCAGCAGGATATTCCCCGGCAAATTCGGCATTGTTTTAGGTGTAATAGACTATTCGGAAGAGGATTCCATTTGGGAAAAGACTATTCTCAATCTGATGTCAGAAGAGGAACGAGAGGAAAAATATCTCGCCGAACTGCGGTTCTTCAATTTCCTGCGTCATGTTCCACGTTATGCCAGACCGGATTACTATCTTGTGTCAAAATTACGGATGAAAACGGCGACAGGCGACTCGATAGATGTGATTCACAGGATGTATTACATCTATGCTGACGATTCCGAAACTGTTACCCATGCACTATGTCTGTATGGATGTAAAGCATTTGATTTCGCCGGGAAAAGCATAGTGGTCAATTCACTCACGGGTGTTTCGGAAGAATTGACCTCGTCAGCCGATGCTTCAATCCTAAGCCGCCGAGAAAAACAGGTTCTTGCACTTATTGATTCAGGAAAGAGAAGTTACGAGATTGCAGAGATTTTGTCTATCAGTAAAAACACGGTAAGCCGCCATCGACAGGAAATACTCGCCAAACTGCAAGTAAAGAACTCGATGGAGGCTTGCCGCATAGCTAAGACAATGAAGATAATCTGAGCAACCAGAGCTTTTATAGTAAATGATACACAAACAGCCGACCATAATAGATTTTATTCTATCATGATCGGCTGATACGTTTAGAATTTAGGCCCGGCTCTAAATGACGGAGGTGGAGTAGATGGCTGAAAGGGTATCGCACTTGCTACGAAACGAGACTGTACCGTAGAGTCGTTAGCATACGATTGTCTG
>CAJMDR010000152.1 GCA_905212215.1 uncultured Porphyromonadaceae bacterium | reverse complement strand
GATTACCCTCCGCAAACTCACTTCAGTTAACAATCGTTTTTAAACAACCTCTAAGTGATTGAATATCAGCCTTTATGGTCTTCATACTAAGGAAACGCCGTAATTGCAGATTTATTCTGTATGAGTGTACTGTTAACGAAAAATTAATATCACTTTCCGCTTTTTGTGCAAGGTGAATCGGAATAATTGGACTTATCAGACCTTTCGGACCTATCGGATAACTATGATGCCTCAATAGCGTTCAATTCTCCATTATGCAGATTATGCATTCCCAATTCCCTCAAACCCTCCCGCTTTGCCGTGCGTTACTTATAGTAAATTACACGCACTATGGAAAACACCGTTTATTCCCGCTTCCGGCATTGGGTGGAAATAGAGCCGGATGCCGTGGCAATTATTGATGACAGACGCAAAGTAACCTATTCCCAACTCGATGTCCGCAGTGCCGACGTAGCCGAAGCTTTGGGCGACCTCTCCGGCAGAAGAGTAGGAATAGTGATGAGTCATGGCGCCGACCAGATTGCCGCCATGCTCGGAGTGTTACGTTCCGGTAATGCCTATGTTCCTGCTGAACCATCGTTGCCGCAGGACAGAATTGACTATTACATGCAGAGCGCAGGAGTGGCGGCGATTATAACCGACCAATGGATGCATAACCTGAAACCTGCCGAAGAGCCATATTCTGAGGATAAATCCACTCCTCAGGGCTTGGCTTATATCCTCTTCACCTCCGGTACTTCCGGCAAGCCGAAAGGAGTGATGATTGAAAACCATTCCGTGGTGAACTACGCTCATGCTTTCAAGACAGAGATGGGCACCACTCCCGATGATGTAATGTTGCAACTGTCGGTCTGCTCTTTCGATATTTTCGTGGAGGAAGTCTTTGCTACTTTGCTCAATGGCGCTGCTCTTGCCATTCCTCCAGCCAAGGTGGTTGCAGGCGATGTGAAAGGCCTGATGGAATATTGCGACCGTGTGGGAGTGACGGAAATCAGTGGTTTCCCATATCTCCTTGCCGAGATGAACAGGCTACCTAAGCTCCCCTCGAAGTTGAGACTGCTCATTAGCGGCGGCGATGTGCTCCGTGCCTCATATATCACCAACCTCATCCATCCACTCATCAACTCCTCCACTCATCAACCCATAAGAATCTACAACACCTACGGACCCAGCGAGGCCTGTGTCTGCGCTACTTATGCCAGGGTTGACAACATAGAACCGCTTGCCGACGGCACCTATCCCATCGGGCATCCCATAGCCGGAGTCGAGGTGTTGTTGCTCGACAAAGACCTCAATCCTGTGGCACCCGGCTCCAAAGGAGAGATGGTAATTCTTGGTGATGGTGTGGGCAGAGGATACCTCGGTAATCCTCCGGAGAGCCGTAACTATACCACGCTCCCCGACGGACGTAGGGCGTATCGAAGCGGTGATCTTGGCTATCTGCTTCCCGACGGTGAGTTCGGTTTCCTGCACCGTATCGACGACCAGGTGATGATTTTCGGAAAACGTGTCGAGCCCGCAGAGGTAGAGAATGTGCTCAACATCGCTCCCGGAGTGGAAAGAGGAGTGGTACGCTCCTTCCTCGACCCTCATGGCCTGGCATATCTCGTGGCTTACTTCGTGCCGAAAGGAAGTGCCGCCTCGCTGAAGAAACTGAAGAAATGGCTCGCCTCAAAGCTCTCCGACTTCATGGTGCCTGAAATCTTCGTGGCGATGAAATCTATTCCCCTCACCCGGCGAGGAAAGGTGGACAATACCGCTTTGCCAAAAGTGCTTAAAGATGATTGAAAAAAGTATAGTTTGCCGCCGCGTCACGGACCTCGCCAAACTGTTGTTGTGGCGTAAGGAGGTGTTGGAAACGGTCTTCGGCATGATGCCGACACAGGAGCTGATGGAGGCAAACGAACGCTATTATGCCGAAGAGATAGCGAAGGACGGACATCTGGCTTTGGAGGCTCTGTATAACGGCGAGGAAGCCGGTTGCGGCGCTATCTGCCTGCAGACCGAACTGCCGTCGCCCGACAATCCTTCCGGCCGATGTGCTTATCTCATGAATATCTATGTGCGGCCCGCTTTCCGCCGGAAAGGAGTGGCGGGCAACATCGTGGAGACGTTGGTGAAAAAGGCGAAAGCCTTTGGATGCGACAAAATCTACCTCGAGACCACCGATATGGCCCGCAACCTTTACCTTGCCCATGGCTTTCGTACCCTTCCCGACATTCTTAAACTTGACTAATTTGGAATATGACTGAATTGATAGAAGCCGGCGGTCTCGCTCTGCATTGCATCCACGGCAACCCGGATAGGGTGGCGTATATTCTCTATCCCTTCGAGATGTTGGGGGAGTGGGCACCGTGGGCCGCACGGAAATATGATACTTCCATTGTGTGTGTTACCGGTATTGACTGGGATAACGATCTCAGTCCGTGGCCTGCACCCGGACAGCCACCGGGTTCTCCCGATTTTCGTGGTAATGCCAAAGGCTTTCTTGATAAGCTGCAGCACATCGTGGTTCCGGCGGCAGAGAAGACTCTCGGAGTCGGCAGCCCGGAGAGATGGCTCGTAGGAGTGAGCATGTCGGGGCTGTTCGCTCTCTGGCAACGCTTCATGTCTCCCTTCTTCCCTACGGTGGCCACTCTCAGCGGATCTTTCTGGTACAATGGCTTTGCCGACTGGGTGGACCGTCAGCCTGCTCCGCAGCCCTTGGGAAGGGTATATATGTTGCTGGGACGCAAAGAGAGTTTGTCACCCATAGCTGCATTTCGTCCTGTGGGCGACGACACTCAGCGCATACTGCAGCATCTTCAGAAAATCGGTGTGCCTTGCCATTTCGACTGGGTGGCGGGGAATCACTACGCCAACCCGTTGCCACGCCTCGACCTTGCTTTTACCTACCTTACCCACCAAATATAGCAGCCTGAGCCGTTGTATTTTGGCCTCACACAGAGATGAATTTTTATCCTCATGCAAAGGGGATTTTAGCCTCGCGCAGAGGCGCAGAGGCGCAGAGGATTAGAGATTTTTTTCTTTTGATATCAGATGGGAGTGGAAGAGTGGTTTAATAGGTTACAGAGAAGAGGAAAGTTATTGTTTGTGTATTTTATCCCAAAAATCTCCATTCCTCCGCGCCTCTGCGTGAGGCTAAATTTTCTCTCTGCATGAGGCTAAATACCTCGTGTGGGTCAATAAAATTACCCTCTGTGTGCGTAAAAAAAGAGGCTACAGAACTGCAGCCTCTTTTTATTGGATTTTAAGAGGATTATTTCTTCACGAACTTGATGGTGCGGGAGTCGCCTGCTACGGTGGCGGTGGCGATGTAGATTCCTGCAGGCAGAGTGCTGATGTCGAGCGTGGTGCCGTTGCCTTCGGCTACGCGCATACCGTTCATGGCGGTGACAGCAATCCTGGCCTCGGTGTTGCAGAGCAGGGTGTTGCCCTCGCATATCAGCGAAAGCTCGGAAACAGATACACCTTCTACTCCGGCCTTCTTAGCGTCGCCGTAGATGCCGATGTTGTCAAGGATAAGGGCGTTCCCGCCTTTAGTCTTGAGGTGGAAGGCAATATAAATATCCTTGCCGTTGTAAGCGCCAAGCGAAACGCCATGGGTCTTGGACCACTCGTCCTCGTCTTTCACGGAGTAGATGGCGTTGTAATCATACCATTTGTCGGCCTCGGTGGATACGCACAGCTCATAGTCCTCATAGGCGGAGGTGCTGAAAGCGCTGGCGTCCCATGACACATGGCAGTTGTCGGCGTTTATGTGCAGTTGCGGGAGCACAAGCCAGCGGTCAGCGCTCTTGTCCGACTCGGTGAACCATGTGCACAGGGCGAGCACTGTCTTGTTGTAGAGGTAATGGTCGTTGACACCGAGCAGTGCCATGCCTTTGTCGCCGTACATGTTCTGTGCAGAGGGATGTATCGCGGCGCTGTCCTCCACGCGGTAGACGATGTCGGCAGGAAACTCCTCGTTCTCGAAATCATAGACAAGAACAGGTTGCTGGTCCAGTACCACCACATCTTTCTCGGCCACATTGTTGCTGTTGTCCGGATCGCTGGCGTTCACAGCCTCCACTTTCACAGTGTGTTTTCCGTGGGGGAGTCCGGTGAGTGCGTTTTCGAACTTAATCTCCTTGGTAGCCATGAAGCCGACGGTTTCCTGGCGGCTCTCTTTCAGGGAACCATCAATATAGAGGTTTATCGCCACGGTGGCGTCTTTGACGCCTATGTTGCGCACGGTGGTCACAACATCGCGGCGGTTGTTCTTGCGGATGTAGGTTCCCGGCTCGGAAAGTGCACTGACAACGATGTCGAATTTGTTCGGGTCGATTTTTTCAATGCTCAGGTCGTCGATCATGAGCCAGTTCTCGTCTGCGTCGCTATATGCGTAAAAGCCGATGAACACCTTCTGCGAGGTCGGAATCTTGAACAGACTCACTGATTCCATGTATTCGTCATTGGTCATGGGGTCGATCCTGCATATTTCGTTAGTCATGGCCTCGGGAGTCGGAGCGGTACCCCAGCATACTTTCAGCCGTTCGGTATGGTTCGGGGTGGCGGAATACCAGAAACGCATCAGGTAATCGCCGGCTTCTATCTCCATGGGGTCTATGAATACCCAGTCGTCGGCTTTGTTCTGCTTGTTGTAGTTGTACGCCAGATATCCCTCTCCGGTGCGGGAGAAGTTGGAAAAGAAACTATTCACACCCACACTCCAGTCACCGTCGTCATTGTTGAGGTTGAGGAATGTGAAGTTGGAGCAGTCGTCGTCAGGCTCGAAACCGTTGCTGTAAGGTATTCCCGCAGGGGCGATATGCTTCACGGTCACAGTCTTCGAGTCATTCTCCGGTGCTACGTCATCGGGAGCGGAAGTGAAGACAGTGATGTCGTACTTGCCACGCGGAGTGGAGCAGTCGGCTGTCGCGGTGAAGGTATACTCAATGGTTTCGCCGGCGCCAATGGTCTGCGAGGAGTGCTCTTTGACAGGAGTGCCGTCATTGATCTTGAACGAGATGTCGAAGCCGTTCACCGGTTTGTCCATATAGTTCTTCACTTTCACCTTTACAGTCTCCTGTCCGAGGTCTTCGCCGGAAACGGGCGACAGAATCTTCTCGACGCCGAGGTCGACGGGATTGCTGACAGGTTGCACGGAGGCGGTGTTGAGGTAGAGGCGGAAACGGTCGGCGGGAGAAACGGCGTGGAAGCCGAGGGGTACCTTTTCGCCGGCTTTGAACTCAGCCACGAAATATCCGGAAGTGGGGTTGCCCTTGATGTCGGTTATCTCGCTCCCTTTTTTCGTCATGGCGGCTACGGTGGCGTCGTTGCCATAGTAAACCTCTATCGCCTCGCCGTAGGAAGAACCTGTGCAGTTATAGCGCACAAGATAAGTTCCTGCGGCAGGAATGGTGATGGCTGGAGAGATGAACCAGTCATTACCTATGTTCTTGTTGTGGTAATTGTAGTAGACTCGGGAAGGGGAACCGTCCGCCGAGAATACCCATGTCTTGGAGTCTTCGTTGGCATCCACCACGGTCCATTTCTGGAAATCCTGCTCCGAGAAACTTGAGCTGGCGGTGAAGTCCACCGAGAACGTCGGGTCGGCAGCCTTCACGCATAGTGTGGCCGCAAGACCGGCGATGAGTAAGAATTTTCGCATTTCGGTAATTGTTTGTGTATAGGGAGGTTCTATTATTTGATTTTTCAGACTGGCGCATCGAGACAGAACCTC
>CAJMDR010000151.1 GCA_905212215.1 uncultured Porphyromonadaceae bacterium | reverse complement strand
CCACTCCGGAAAGTGTGTGATGTAGAAAGCATTTGTTCATAATGTAGGTGTTGATTATTTTTTGTTGTTATTGGCTTAATAGTATTGTGCGGCAGAAATTGTTTCTGTCGTGACAGTACGGGATTATGTAGTAGAGAAAGAAAATTCTGGCAATCGTAAAACTTAAGGCTTAGCCAGAAATAGGGGGGTGCTTAAGGCTTACTGAGTGAAAAATGTTGGTTAGTCAATTATATGTCTTACAAATCTGTCTTGTTTGACTTGTCTGAAAAATTTTCCTCAGCATTGCCCGGCAAAAAGTATCGCTACATACATGATACTCCGTCCGCCGGACATTTCGCCAGCCAGTCGAGGTTGAGCCTTGCCTCCGGCTCTGGAATATGTAGAATCCGATACGTCATAATTCTTGCTGTTGCAAAGGTACGAATTTTTCTGAAAATGGGGAAATTGTTTCAGGAATAAAAAGTCTTTTGTCCTAAAATTCTGTAATTCTACTCACTCCATACCGGATGAGCCGTACCATCTGAGAAAATCACGTCTTCGTGTTGAGCTGACTACCGTCGATACCAGCTCTTCGCCACTCTTAAGAGTTACTTTCAACCGACCGTTGAAATATTTGCTTACCGTCTTTATTGCATCAATATTAGCTAACAATCCTCTTGACAGACGGAAGAAACGCTGAGGATCCATCTCTTCTTCCACTCGGGATAAGGACGGATAAAGCGTCATAAGCTGTTGCCCTTCAAATGTTCGGACGAATGTGTATTTATCTTCGGAATAAAAGAACGCAACTTCATCCACAGGAATATATGCATAACCTCCTGCACTCTCTGTAAGCACTCTTGCCGGGGCACATCCTTGCCTGAGGACTTTACGAAGAACATCCATGTCAATGGATGCTGGAGCCTTTACTTCCCGACGTTCAAATCGTTTGACTGCTCTCTGTAACGAATCTTCTGTTACCGGTTTGAGGATATAATCTACGGCATCTACAGAGAAAGCTCGTAACGCATAGTGGTCGTAGGCTGTAGTGAAGATGACTGGCACCTCAATCTGCACTTTTTCGAGTATGTCAAAACAGTTACCGTCAACAAGTTCTATATCAAGAAACACCAGATCCACCTCTGGAGAAGTGGAGAAATAAGCCACGGTCTCATCCACAGACTCTACCATGAAAACGGGTTCGTACGAGGGTCTGAGCCGTTTCATGATGGTGCGTAGATTCTCGCGGGCGAAGTATTCGTTTTCTATAATGACATACCGCATGAATAAACCGGGTTTATGTTCAGAGACTGCAAAAATACGGAAAATTTCCGATAAATGGGTAAATCTTTTAATGGAAAAACGGTACCTACAAAAGTGGAACTATTGCTGTAAAGAGTTTGCCGTCATTATTCACTGTCAACTGTTTCTCAAATCTGTCATATTGTCTTTTGATATAATCAAGTCCTATGCCGGAATTAGATGTGGCTCGGCGTGGTTGTATGCCGTTGGTGACGGTGACTGTGGAGTCATTTACCACAACAGTAACTTCCATTGGATGTGCCGAAGATACCTCATTATGTTTTGTTACGTTCTCGAGAAGTAATTGCAAGGAGAAAGGCACTATCTGGCGCGACAATGCTCCTACCGCCTCCACCGAAACTTTCACCTCAAGCTGTTTGTAATAGCGTATGGTAAGCACTCCTGCATAAGCTCTAAGCAATTCAAGTTCTTCTCCTAAACTCACTGTGGGCCGGTTCCGGAATGAAAGTACATGACGGTAGACTTCGGTCAGCTCCATGGTGAACTGCTTTGACTTTTCTTTATCTAAGTCAATGAGAGAAAGCAGTATATTCAGCGAGTTGAAGAGAAAATGTGGGTTAACCTGCGATTTAAGTGCCTCGTAGCTGTATTCAAGTGCCTTGTTGCGCATTTCCTCGGCACGGCGGTCAAGGGTGCGGGATAAGCATACGTAATAGGCGATTTCTACAAACATCAGTATCAGCATATCGCTGAGCACTGTTCCGGCTGTGTAAACCTGAGAATATCCGGAAAGCATACCGCCGATCCAAAGATATGCATAATTCACAAGCCATAGACCGATCAAGGAAACTGCAAGGTCAAGAATACTTTTGGGTATGATGCGATGCTGGAGTGTATCCGGCAATGGCATTTTAAAGACAATTCCTACATTCATCAGAGCAAGCAGAAGAATGGGAAAGAAATTTTTAAGCATGCTTACTACCACATCTTCGCCGGAGCTGTAAGGAAACAGATCATCATAACGCAACAGATTGTACAATGCCTGAAAAAACAAGCTATAGAGAAAGGTGGCCAGGAGAAACCAGCCAATTCTGGATAGGGTGATATGTCGTGAAAGCTGTACCACTCTGTGCGGACTTTTTGGGGTAATGTGTGCAAAAGTAATCATAATTCTATTATTGACAAAGGCGAAGAAAGGATTTGCCCCTTCCTTCGCCTTTATATTCAGGTCACTTAAGTTATTTTGGGCTGAATTAGCGGAGCAATACTTTTTCGGTCTTGTTCCCTGCGCGTACAATGTAGGTTGCACCCGATGCTACTTCAATTCTTGCGGAACCTATGCCACGGTAGATGCAGCGCCCTGCCATATCATAGACCATGACGGGTACCATACCCTCACATTCAACTGTTATTGCACCATCGGCAAAAGATATGGAAGTCATGTCATCGGTGGTCATGCTGACAGAGTTGTTCTTTATCGTGAGGAATTCTTTCCAGCCATCTGCTTCCTTATAGGAGTCAAGAGCATCTGTAGGAACAAACAGTTTGCCATTGGTATAAGTCTCGTTGGTAAACTTGGCGCCTACAGGAGGCACGCTGTTACGGCTGATGACTGTGAGAAGTGCCTTGTCGTTGCCGAATGCTGAGCTACCTATCTGTTTCAGCGAAGAACCTAAAGTGATTTCTTTCAGCTTGGGGCAACTGGAGAAGGAATAGGGACCTATTACTGTAACTGCGTCCGGAACTACGAAAGTAGTGATTTCAGATGATGTGCAGAAAGCGCTCTTGCCGATGCCTCGTACACTTGAGGGGAGTGTGATGGATGTTAGAGCACAGCCATAGAAAGAGAAGTCTGCGATGGAATCTACACCGGTTTGAACATCTAATGTTGTCATACCGCATGCCAACGGGAAAGAGTGGAGGATTTTGCCATCTTTAGAGTAAAGAATACCGTTTTCGGCTTTGAAATACTCATTGGCGGCATCAACTGTATATGCCTTGAGGGAGCCCATTGCTGTCAGGGCATTATCGCCGTAGGAACAGAATGGTGCGGGGAAATGCATGGACGTGAGTCCGCTGAAAGCGAAGCAGTTGTTGCCGATAGTCTCCAGAGTGGAAGGAAGAACTATGCTTGTAAGGGATCTGTCATTCTGGAATGCCTGAAAACCGAAGCTGGTGATTCCTTCAGGCAGTATGACACACTTGAGAGAGGTGCACTGTTCGAAAGCCTGTGCCGGAAGTGTGGTAAGGCCGGCAGGAACGCGAACGGTGTCGATTGCCGTATAGCTCAAAGCTCCTGTGCCCATGAAATTCAGGGAGTCAGGCATTTCTATATGCTTTATTGCAGAGCAACCTGCTAACGAAACATTTCCTAAATGGCGGATTGCTGCGGGAAGCTTCATCTCTGTCAGTCCTGTGCAGTAGGCAAAAGCGCCATTGCCGATGTAGTTGATGGTAGCCGGCAGTTTGACAGATTTTACCTTTGACTCCTGCATGAACGCGAAGTCCCCGATGGCGCTTACTGTCCACACCGTGTCGTTTGCGGTGATGGTGGCCGGGATGACTATGTCACCCTGATACGAGGAGGAGGCCCAGGTTACGCTTACCGTCTTGTCTGCATGGCTTTTGATGCTGTAGTTGATGCCGTCTACGGTGAAATCGGCAGCCCCGGCGCCCATGGCAACCAATACGAATGCCAAGGCATGGAGTAATCTGATCATGGAAATTTTTCTCATATAGTTTCTGGTATGAAGGGTTTGAAAGGTTTTGTTTTCACTTGCAAAGTTAAATATTGTAACAACTTGCTCCAATAAAAAAACGATGAACCCCAGTATATGCCGATGAACCCATCTAAAATTCCGATGAATCATTTCGTTCTCCTTATTCCTGTTTGTCCTTTTTACCAATCAGCGTTGTGTGGTCCGCCATACTAGTTCAACTTGTCTGACCTGTCCGACTTGTCTGACCTGTCCGACTTGTCTGACTTGTCCGAATGAAAATCCCGGTCACCAGAATTTTTTGGCAACCGGGATTCTCTTGAACCAAATGCTTCTTTATTATGCTTCTGCGCGTTCCTCGTTGAGGATGCGGATCATTTCTATTGCAGAACGCGGGATGCGTGTGCCGGGGCCGAAGATGGCAGCTACACCTGCCTTGTACAGGAAGTCGTAGTCCTGAGCCGGGATAACACCGCCTGCTGTTACCAGAATGTCGGGACGGCCGAGTTTCTTCAGCTCTTCGATAACCTGCGGGATGAGGGTCTTGTGACCTGCTGCCAGCGAGGATACTCCGAGAATATGCACGTCGTTCTCAACAGCCTGACGGGCTGCTTCTGCGGGAGTCTGGAACAACGGACCCATATCCACATCATAACCGCAGTCGGCGTAGCCGGTAGCTACTACCTTGGCGCCACGGTCGTGGCCATCCTGGCCCATCTTGGCGATCATAATACGCGGCTGACGGCCTTCGCGCTTGGCGAAATCGGCTACCATGCGGCGTGCCTCCTCGAATTCGGGATCTCCCTTTTCTTCGTTGCTGTACACTCCTGAAATTGTTTTGATTACTGCTTTATAGCGGCCTACTACTACTTCGCAGGCATCGGAAATCTCGCCGAGGGTGGCGCGGAGTCCGGCTGCCTTTACGGCTTTCTCCAGAAGGTTGCCTTTGCTCGGATCTTTAACTACCTCGGTGATTTCGGCAAGTGCTTCCTGAACGGCCTTTTCATCGCGGTGTGCCTTGAGGTCTTCCAGACGGGCAATCTGCTCTTTACGTACCTCGGTATTGTCAACCTCGAGGATATCGATGGGATCCTCATGGTCCAGACGATATTTGTTGATGCCGACGATGGTCTGACGGCCATTGTCGATCTTGGCCTGGGTGCGTGCGGCAGCTTCCTCGATCTTCAGCTTGGGTAAGCCGGTTTCAATAGCCTTGGCCATACCCCCGAGTTTCTCGATTTCCTGGATGTGTTCCCAGGCACGGTGTGCTATCTCGTCGGTCAGTTTCTCTACATAGTAGGAACCGCCCCACGGGTCAACCTGCTTGGTGACGTAAGTCTCTTCCTGGATATAGATCTGAGTGTTGCGTGCTATGCGTGCGGAGAAGTCGGTAGGCAGTGCGATAGCCTCGTCAAGGGCGTTGGTGTGCAGTGACTGGGTGTGGCCGAGAACGGCGCCCATAGCCTCTACGCAAGTACGGCCTACATTGTTGAACGGATCCTGCTCGGTGAGCGACCAGCCTGATGTCTGGCAGTGTGTACGCAGAGCAAGGGATTTCGGGTTCTTCGGGTTGAACTGCTTAACTATGCGAGCCCAGAGCATACGGGCGGCACGCATCTTGGCGATTTCCATAAAGTAGTTCATGGAGATGCCCCAGAAGAAGCTCAGGCGCGGTGCGAACGCATCGATGTCCATGCCTGCGTTGATACCTGCACGAAGATATTCCAGACCGTCGGCCAGGGTGTAAGCCAACTCGATGTCGGCGGTAG
>CAJMDR010000150.1 GCA_905212215.1 uncultured Porphyromonadaceae bacterium | reverse complement strand
AAAGTTGATTTAAATGGCTTCCGGTAAGCGTCAATTATAATCTCTGACTTGAAAACCTGAGGAGTCTGCACAGCCCTGAAAACACTGCGATCCACTGACATGGAACTTCCGTCGGGAAGTATCTGCCGCAAGGAATCAGTTACCGGCACCACCGGCACTACGGCTCCATATTGCTCCGCCACTTCCCAGCCAGTTTCCATTACCTGACATGGCACAAGCGGCCTGGCACCGTCGTGAATGGCGATAAGATGTCCTTTAGTGTCATATCTTTCCTCTATGGCAAGAAGGGCGTTTTTCACCGAGTGCCAACGAGTCTTTCCTCCGCAAACAGCAAAAGCAGGCACAGGAAATGCCTGCAGTTCGGTTTCCCAGTCGCGTAAGAATTCCGGATGCAACACCACGAAGCAACATTCCGCACCTCCTTTGCACATGGCCTCTATGCTCAACGACAGCATGGATTTGCCGTTCAGCAACTGAAATTGTTTTGGCACGGTGCCACCTGCTCTCGTTCCTGAGCCGCCGCCGAGCACTACAGCTATTTTCGCCATTTTCAAGGATAAGAATTATAAAAACAGCTTCAGGAAGGCGAGATACGCTCTCGTCGCTTCCTGAAGCCTTATGTAAGTCAGTAAGATTTTACATATTCATGCCGCCATCGACCTGAATAACCTGGCCGGAGACGTATGAGCTGAGGTCGGAGGCGAGGAACAATGCCACGTTGGCGATGTCTTCGGTAGTGCCGCCGCGACGGAGAGGAATCTTCTTGACCCAGTCCTGACGTACATCGTCAGGCAGAGCAGCTGTCATGGCAGTCTCGATGAAGCCGGGAGCGATGGCATTTGCGCGGATGCCACGCGATCCTACTTCCTGAGCTATGCTCTTGGCAAGAGCTATAAGGCCGGCTTTGGAAGCTGCATAGTTTGCCTGTCCTGCGTTGCCGTGTACGCCCACAACCGACGCCATGTTGATGATGGAACCGGCACGCTGGCGCATCATGATGGGAAGAACGGCATGGATGAAATTGAAGGCCGACTTGAGGTTGACATTGATGACGGCATCCCACTGACCTTCGGACATACGCATCATCAGGCCATCTTTCGTAATGCCTGCATTGTTGACAAGAATGTCGATGTGGCCGAAGTCGTTCTTGACTTTCTCAACCACTTCTGCAGTCTGAGCAAAATCGGCGGCATTGGAGGCATAGGCCATGCATTTCACACCGAGTTCCTCTATTTCGCGTTTTGTCTGTTCTCCGTTTTCGTCTATCACCAGGTCGGTAAAAGCGATGTTGGCGCCGTTCTGCGCAAACCGCAGAGCGAGGGCTTTTCCGATGCCGCGGGCGGCACCGGTGATAAGTGCTGTTTTTCCTTCCAGTAGTTTCATTTATCTATCTATGAATTTAAAAATCAAGGTTTGGTTACTATGAAGCATCCGCAGCTGTACCCGCCGCCGAACACCATCAGTGCCACTTTCTCTTCCGGCTTGATATTGTCTGCATTCTGAGTGAGCACCAAAGCGGCCGATGCAGAACCTGTGTTGCCTAACTCTTCTATGTTGTTATAGAAACTTTCCATGAGCAGATCGAGCTGATGTGCCACCTGAGCCACAATGCGTTTGTTGGCCTGATGGCAGATGAAATGGCCAATGTCGCTGCGGTTGATGCCCAGTTGTCCAAGAGCTTTGTCGAGAGAGTATATCATATAACGGCAGGCATGGATGAATACATCTCTTCCGTCCGGCATGGAGATGCCGTACTCACGTGGACGCAGCTTCACTCCGTCGGGACCTTTCCCTATATTTCCAAGACCCTGAGTGAAGATTGTGTCAATTTTCCAGTCGGTTGGCGACTGCCGTTCCTTGGAGATGAACCAGGCAACCGCCGCGTCGCCCCACAAATGTCCGCTTTTGGTGTCCTGTTCGTTGGAATAGTAAGTGTTATGCTCGCTGCTTATGATGAGGGCTTTTGTGGCTTTCCCCATGGCGAAATAGCCTTCCACTATCTCCAGGCCATTTATAAAGGAAGAGCAAGCCGAGGAACAATACAACGCCTTGGCACCGTCTATTTCAAATTCCCTTTGGGCTTCATGCGCCAAAGTGGCTACCAGATCAAGCGGCGAATAGGCGGCGGACACTATCAGGTCCACATCCTGAACAGGATATTGAAGATTTTTCAGAGCATCGCGCACAGCCTCAATGCCCATGGTGTTGTGATTCTCGTTCTCGGCAGCCTTGGAACGGGTGCGGATGCCGGTACGTTGTTCCATCCATTCCGACGATTTACCGTTTATGGCTGTGAAATAGTCGTTGCCTATTCTCTGAGCGGGAACATAGCTTCCCATGGAGTTTATGTACATACTAATGATGTTTGATACCGTTTAGGATTAGGTCGGACACATATCCGATCAGTTTGGATTTGGAAATATCCTGAGAAGCGAGGCTGTCGCGAATGTAAGGCACATCCAGACCCTGCAGGGCATGAATAATGATGATTGCCCGAGAGGGTATGTCGTCTATAGTGAACACCCCTTGCTCCACGCCTTGTTCCAGAATCTGCTTCAGCAGCTCGGTTTCTTTACCGGACACTATTTTGCGGGCACGGTCCACTTTGCGCACATCGCGGAAAAAGCCGGCCTTCAACGAACCGTTGCGAAGGACTATGCTCTTCACTATCTCAAAGCGACATTCAACATACTGACGCAGTTTCTCCTCAGGTTCTCCCGGTTGCGACACTATCAGCTTCAGGCTGGCGAGAACCTTGTCCGTCTCGCGCTCTATGACTGCGTTGAATATATCGCGTTTGCTTTTAAAGTAAGTATAGATGGTGCGACGGCCTTTGTCGGAGGCCGACGCTATATCGTTCATAGTGGTGTTTTCTATGCCTTTGCGGGCAAAGAGTTGACGGGCCACTTCTATGAATTTTTCGCGCGTCTTACTTACCATTGCGTAAAGTCAATTGCACACTTACGGCAATTTTGAGCAAAATTAGCAATAAATTTTCAAACTACCCTCATTCCCCACTCAAAAAATTGTTGTATTTTTGCGGCTATGGAGAAGAAGATGAGCCAAACCGAGTTAGGTGAACTACTCTGGAGCGAGGCAAAACGCATTAATAACAGGGAGTTTATAGACTCCGACCCTGTGCAGTTCCCACGCCGATTCAACGATGTTGCCGACATAGAGATAACGTCGCTGCTGGTGAGCACTATTTCATGGGGAAACAGGAAGATGATATGCAACAACGCCAACAGGCTATTGGAGATGATGGATAATTCTCCGGCACAGTGGATGCACGACGGTGAGTATGAAAAGATTGATGGACGCAGAAATATTCACCGCACTTTCTTCGGCGCCAACCTCCAGTATTATATGCGCGGACTGAAGCTGCTCTACAGCCGTCATGAAACTCTTGATGCCTTTGCGGCCGCTAAAAAGATCGGCGACAGCGAATATCCGGCCTATAAGCTTGCCGAAGAACTCAACAAGGTGCTCATGGAAGCCAACGATGGCCGTCAGGATGCTCGCTGTCTGCCACAGAACCTCGTGACCACTCCTTTGAAACGGCTTAACATGGCTTTGCGGTGGCTTGTGCGCGACGATGGCATTGTCGATATGGGCATCTGGCACAGCATCCGTCAAAGCCAGTTGCTTATCCCCTTAGATGTTCATGCTGCAGATACTTCGCGAGAGTTAGGACTTATAACTAGGCGCAGTACTGACAGGAAAGCCCTCATGGAACTGATGCAGAACATACGTCCTTATTGCCCTGAGGACCCTGCTCTATTCGACTACGCGCTTTTCGGTATTGGAATGGGGTTATAAGTCCGATATGCAATATTACATAGCTCTTGACCGACATAATGCAAGATAGTTAATGCACTGATAATCAGCAGTAAAGCTATTAGTTAAGATAAATTAACATAAATATTTTGAACTTACCTCTTGACAAAGGTCTTAAAATGTTGTAATTTTGCACTCGCAAACACGACATCGCGGAGTGGAGCAGTGGTAGCTCGTTGGGCTCATAACCCAAAGGTCGCAGGTTCGAGTCCTGCCTCCGCCACCAACTTAGAGACGCTTTCAATAGAGAGCGTCTTTTATTTCTTTCATGCAGATACGGTTTCTCCAAAACGAACTTTAACTGTTTCACTCATGAAAGTTTTGGTTTAACTTTCAAGGTAAAACCACAGTGTTTTACAAAGAAAAAGCAGTCAGACTTTTGTCTAACTGCTTGATTTTCAGTGTTTTATTGGTGATCCGCGTGGGGCTTGGTTGGCGGAGAAGATGGCTGGAATTTCGAGAGTTTGTGAAAAAATTTGGCGAAATTGACACAATTTTTTGACACACAAATCGGTGAGCCCTGATTGGTTCTTTTGTTGGATCATGTGGCTTTTTTATTAGGTGTCAGGGGGGGGTATCTCTCTTTCATATTTAATCGGCAAGTGGTCAGTTGGGGAAGGGATGGGTTGTGGAACGGAGGATGCCTACGACGGTGGCGATACCCTGGAGGGTTTCGGTGGGGAGTGTGATGTCGGGGTACTTTGGATTGAGTGAGTGCAGGAGTAGTTGTCCGGGTTCGGCACGGATTAGTTGTTTTACGAGGGCTCCTTCTGCTGTGTCGAAGACGCAGATGTGGTTCAGGGGTATATAGAATCGGTCGGAGACGATGCGGCAACAGAGGATGTCGCCGCTTTTTATTTCGGGTTCCATGGAGTTGCCGGCGGCTCGGATAGTGAAATCGTAGTCGGGGACCATCTGAGCGAGTTCGCGGTTTGTTGCGTACTGGGGTTCTGAGATGCCGTCGAGGAATCCGGCTGCTGCCTGCATGTCGGCGATGTGTGGGCGGGATTTTTTATCGGGGAGAGCGATTGACCCGGTCCCATTTATCAGATATTCGCGGTTGAGTATGTCGGGAAAAGCATCCGCGACACGATTCATTAGGCCTTCTGTCATGACGCGGCCTTTGTTAGCTAAAGCATTGGATATAGCAGCACGATCTTTATTGACTGCTTTAGCCAAATCTGTTTTGGAATGAATGCCTCCTTTATCCAAAAGGAGTTGATATGCTTCATTCAATCGTTTCGATAGTTGTTCTCGATCGACCATATTTCTGTTATTGCACACTTTAGTGGATTATGTGCCAAATGTTAAAAATGAATGTTGTAGCACGTTTTGTTGGGTCATTGTATTGCATACAACAACATTTCGTGCTACCTTTGCACTTGAAAGCTGAAAGCAGAAGAAGCCGCTCTCTTTGGGGAGCAACTTACATACCATTTTCAAACCGCAAAGTTAGCGGTTTTTTCTGTAACAGACTCATTAAACAATCAAACAAACAAACAGAAATTTTTGCAATGACTGAAGTAGAGAAGATCACCAAGGAGCTGTTAGGCGAGATTCCTGTAGGGAAGGAGGTAGAGTTCTGCCTTCCTGACGTGCGGCGGGTGCGCAACGGTCAGGCGTTTGTGCTGAAGGTGAACCGGTTCCGGGAGTTCGAGGACAGGACGTTCAGCACGCGCACGGAGCCTGAGAACAGGATTCTCGCCATCACTGCATTGCGGCGGGAGGAAGCATGAGGCCGGGGGAAATGGACAAGGGGTTTATGGAGGATCTGCGGCGGTCGCTGCGGGAGCTGACGGAGGTTATCCGTGAGCTTATAGAGCTTCTGAAGGGAGGAGGCGGCGGTCCGCTGATGGGTACTAAGGAGGCGGCGCGGATGCTGGGTTGCAGCGACGAGCGGATAAGGGGTATGATTGCCTCGGGG
>CAJMDR010000149.1 GCA_905212215.1 uncultured Porphyromonadaceae bacterium | reverse complement strand
CCACACCTGTTGCGGAGTTGTTGCCCATATTGCCGTAAACCATAGCCTGTACGTTTACTGCGGTACCCCACTCTTCGGGAATCTGGTTCATGCGACGATAAAGGATAGCACGTTCGTTCATCCAGGAGTCGAAAACGGCGCAAATGCCGCCCCAGAGCTGTTCCCAGGCACTTTCGGGGAAGTCCTTTCCGGTATAGTCTTTTACGGCGATCTTGAAGCGTTTCACCAGTTCCTTGAGGTCATCGACGTCAAGTTCATTGTCGAACTTGACACCTTTTTCCTCCTTAACCTGGTCCATGATAGCCTCAAAGGGGTCAATGTCGGTTTTTGATTTGGGTTTCATGCCGAGCACGACGTCACCGTACATCTGCACGAAACGGCGATAGCTGTCCCAGGCAAAACGGGGATTTCCGCTCTTTTCTGCCATAGTGGCAACGGTGGCATTGTTCATGCCGAGGTTGAGGACGGTGTCCATCATTCCGGGCATAGAAGCCCTGGCGCCGGAGCGCACGGAGACGAGCAGAGGATTTGCGGGATTGTCGAACTCATTTCCGGTGAGAGCCTCAACGTGCTTGATAGCCTTCTCCACATCACCTTTTATTTTATTGATGACGTAGTCGCGGCCATATTGGTTGTATTCGTTGCAGACTTCTGTTGTGATAGTGAAACCGGGAGGCACAGGCATTCCCAGCAGGTTCATCTCGGCCAGGTTCGCACCTTTGCCGCCGAGCAGGTTGCGCATCGACGCATTGCCTTCAGCTTTTCCGTCGCCGAAGGTGTAGATGGTTTTGCTCATGGGTTATGTTATATAAGTTTTTCGTAGTCTTTTATAAGCGCGTTTGTTTTGGTAGCCGCAAAGGTAATTATTTTAATTTGTTTACGCAAGAGTTATGACAATATTGCAGCATTTTTTTGTATAGAATATGTAAGATTAACACTCTTAGCCTCCCTCCCCGCTGGTCTTTCGCTTCCGCAGAGTAATTTTTCAAAACATCGGGCGTTATTAGTAAATGTGGCTGAAGCGGAAATAAAACCCGGAGGCTGACATGTCTGTTTTTTTATGGACAAGTCTGTTTTTATATGCTAAGAAGAGGACTCTACATATTTGTCGGCATGATATTGGCCGTACTGTCCTGTAGGCTATCGGCGCAATCACAGATACGAGTACGCGGTATTGTAGCCGATTCCCTTACACACCGTGCCGTAGGAGGCGCTCTGATAAGTTTCCAGGGCGACCGCAGGCATGGCGTTACAGGCAGTGACGACGGCTCTTTCTCTATTTCATCGAAAAAGAACCGCAAAGGAATTGAAATCCGAGTGATGGGCTATGCCGATACATTAATAAATATAACTGGAATAATAACTGGCAAAAGCGGAGAATTGTGGCTGGATACTATTTACCTGCCTCCTCGTACACAGATGCTCGATGAGGTGGTAGTACACCGCAAGAAGCAGAAATACAGTAAGAAGAACAATCCTGCTGTCATCTTCATGGAGAAACTGCGAGCTGCCGGCGACAGCCTCGACCCTACCCGAATGCCTTATTTCTCCACCGATGAGTATGAGAAACTTATCCTTGGCATGAACATAGACGGTATGCCGGGCGACTCTGTAATGAGGTCGTATGTGGATTACAGTCCTGTAACAGGAAAGCCATACATCACCATCAGCATGAAGGAACAGCGGTCGAAAGCCTTGCACAGCAACGACCCGAAAGCCAACAAACGCATAGTGGAAGGTTACAGAAGCGTTGGTATAGACCAAAGCTTCAATGTTGACAATATGCGCAAGATATACAATGATGTTCTACGGCAGATAGACCTGTACCAGAACGACATCACACTGATGCAGAACCGCTTCGTCAGTCCCCTCAGCCGCATCGGTCCCGACTTCTATAAATATTATCTCACGGACACGGTTATGATCGACAACGAACCCTGCATTGAGCTGTCGTTCGCTCCGCACAACCGTGAGTCGATGGGATTTGCAGGCAGGCTATATGTTCCGCTGAACGACAGTTGCATGATGGTGCGCAAAGTGGTGATGCAGACTCCTCGCGGCATAAACCTGAATTATGTAAAGAGCCTTTACATAGTGCAGGATTTTGAACGCGACAGTCTCGGCAACCGCATCAAGACCAATGACCAGCTTACCGTTGAGTTTCAAGTAGTGGCAGGAACTCCGGAAATTTATGCCCGTCGCGAGACTCGTGTAACCGACCACAGTTATGCCCCTGTAACGGCCTACAATAAATATTACAGCGCCGAAGGCGATGAACATTTCCTTCCGAACGCCTATGAGCGCGATGACAGCTACTGGACCACCGAACGTTCCGGCGAAATGACGTCGGCACAGACCAATATGGAAGGATTCATGACCCATCTCCGTTCTAAAAAACTTTTCTATTGGGGCGAGAAGTTTGTGGCGCTCATGGATCGAGGATATATCAAGACAGGGAAGAAATCACGTTTCGACATAGGGCCTCTGAATACTCTGATTAGCTTCAACGACATTGAAGGCACTCGTCTCCGCTTCGGCGGCATGACAACCGCCAACTTATCGAAACGGTGGTTTGCCAGAGCCTACGGCGCATACGGTTTCAAAGACCATAAATGGAAATATGGCGGCGAACTGGAATATTCGTTTATTGACAAGCAGTATCATTCGCGTGAGTTCCCCATGCATAGCCTGCGGTTCAGTTTCAGCTATGACCTTGATCAATTAGGACAGCATTACCTCTTCACCAATCAGGACAATGTTTTTCTTAGTCTGAAACGTTCGGACAACTACCTGATGACTTACCGACGCCTTTTCCGTCTGGACTATATTCTTGAAAAGCGCAACGGTTTCTCCATCCAGGCAGGAGTGAAGATGGAACGTCAGGAACCGACACAATGGGTGCCTTTTGTTTCCACAACAGGACACCGCTGGAACCATTACAATGCTTCTGCTTTCAGCATAGAGCTGCGTTATGCTCCCGGCGAAGAGTTCTACCAGTCAGCTACCATGCGCCGACCTATCAATATGGATGCACCAATCATCCTGCTCACCCATGAATATGGCCCGAAAGGATTCTTAGGCGCAGACTTCACTTTGAACAAAACAGAACTGAGCGTCCAGAAACGTTTCTGGTTCTCTGCATTCGGGTATGCCGACGTAATTGTCAAAGGGTCGAAGCTATGGAGCAAGGTCTATTACCCATCTCTGCCCTGGGCCAACGCCAACCTCAGCTATACCATACAGCCTGAGAGCTTTGCATTGCTGATGCCGATGGAGTTTGCCGTTGACCAGAGCGTAAGCTGGGACCTCACCTACTGGATGAACGGCCTCATCTTCAACCGTATCCCTTATTTGAACAGACTTAAGTTGCGCGAGGTCTTGAGTTTCCGTGGTTTCTACGGCTCCCTCACCGATAAGAACAATCCGTTGAAACAGACCGACATTCCGGCATTCCCGGAACAGAGCCATACCAGGCTTATGGGACATAAGCCTTACATGGAGATTGGTGTAGGCTTAGACAATATCCTCACCTTTCTGAGGGTGGATTATGTATGGCGCCTCAGTTACCGCGATATGCCGGGAGTGGACAAAAGCGGACTCAGAGTTTCGCTTCATTTCAGTTTCTAAGAGGGGCTAAAGTTCGAGGTCATCGAATGGAATAGTCGGTTGAATGAAAACCGGCTCAACAGATGAGCGCAGGGAGTTGTCGGCCACACCAATGCCCAATAATCTCACAGGCTGTCCGTCGGGAATAGCGGCGTACAGCAAAGGTATGGCAGCCACAAATTCCTCGCTGTGCCGCAATGGTGCGCCGTATGTATGGCTACGGGTATGTGTGCGGAAATTAGCATATTTCACCTTCAGAACAAAAGTGTTGCCGGAAAAATCGTGCTTTGATATTCTTTGCTGTAAATCCAAGGCAAGTTCCTCTATCACCTTCACCATTTCGTCTTTGGAAACGATATCCGTCTCGAAAGTCGTTTCACAGCTTACTGTCTTGCGTATTCGCTCCGTCTCTACCCTTCTGTTGTCAATACCTCTGGCGAAGTTATAGAAGGTACGTCCCGACTTGCCGAAATAACGAGTAAGGGTTTCCAGCGAAAGTTCAGCCAGCGAAGCACCGTCTGTTACGCCGAGTTCATGCATCTTCTTTGCGTTTACCTGGCCTACGCCCCAGAAATCCTCAATAGGCACCCGTTTTATGAAATCCAATGCCCTTGCAGGATGTATGACGCACAGTCCGTCGGGCTTACGCCAGTCGGAAGCAATCTTTGCCAGAAATTTATTAAACGACACACCTGCCGATGCGGTGAGATGAAGCCGTTCCTTTATCTTTTGCTTTATCTGCCTCGCCACATCCACCCCAAATGGGAGTCCAGCCTTGTTACAGGTTACGTCAAGATAAGCCTCATCAAGCGAAAGAGGCTCTATAATATCGGTGTATTCCCTGAAGATTTCATGTATCTGCGAGGAGACTTTCTTATACACATCGAAACGAGGAGGTACAATTAGCAATGAAGGACATAACTTTTTTGCCCGCTTCACCGGCAATGCAGAATGAACACCAAACTTGCGCGCCACATAGTTCGCCGTGGCCACCACTCCGCGAGGAACATCATGCCCCACGGCGACAGGCTTGCCGCGAAGAGACGGATTATCGCGTTCCTCCACGGCAGCATAGAAACAATCCATGTCTATATGAATGATTCTGCGCCATTCCTCGGCTTCCTTTTTGTCGGGTCTGTCCAATTTCATGTAGTTGCCATTGCAAAGGTAATATTAAAACCTGAAATGATGATAGGGCATCAGAACTTATTTTGGGCTTATTTAAAATTAATTATGGATGAATTCGGACGAAAAACTTGCGTAAAAACAGAAAAAGCATTACCTTTGCAGCCGGAAAGTGAGAGAGGCGCTTTAAGGCGCCATTCAGCACAATCCGAACACCAAATAAACCAATTGTTAAATAAAAACATGAATCAGTACGAGACCGTTTTCATTTTAACTCCCGTTTTGTCTGACGCCCAGATGAAGGAAACGGTGGAGAAGTTCCATGATTTCCTGACGCAGAACGGCGCCGAGATCATAAACGAGGAGCTCTGGGGCATGCGCAAGCTGGCATATCCCATCCAGAAGAAGTCAACAGGCTTCTACACAATGATAGAGTTCAAGGCAAATCCTGATCTCATCAAGAAACTTGAGACCGCATATCGTCGCGACGAGAAAGTCATCCGCTTCCTCACTTTCCGCAACGACAAATATGCCGCCGAGTACGCCGAGAAGCGCCGCAACCGCCGCGCCGCCCAGGCCGCAGAACCCCAAGTAGAACCCGCTGCTGCTGCAGCCGAAACCACAGAGGCTTAAGATCATGGCACAACCGAACGGAGAAATACGCTACCTCACCCCGCTGTCAGTAGACGTAAAGAAGAAAAAATACTGCCGTTTCAAACGTAGCGGCATCAAGTATATCGACTACAAGGATCCCGAGTTCCTTAAGAAGTTCCTCAACGAGCAGGGCAAGATCCTTCCCCGCCGCCTGACGGGTACTTCGCAGAAGTTCCAGAAGAAGGTCGCACAGGCCGTGAAGCGTGCGCGTCATCTCGCCATTCTGCCCTTCGTAACCGATTGCATGAAATAATTAAAGGAGGAAGAGACAATGGAAGTTATTCTGATCAAAGATATGGAAAATCTGGGTTACGCCAACGACATCGTGAACGTAAAACCCGGTTACGCGAACAACTACCTGATCCCTCAGGGTTACG
>CAJMDR010000148.1 GCA_905212215.1 uncultured Porphyromonadaceae bacterium | reverse complement strand
GCAAGACGCCGCCTTGCGCCGAACTGCTTGCCGGGCTGCCGGTGAAGAGGGTGGTGGCGGGAAGCGGAGACCCCGACCCGAAGGTTAACGGCCGTGGACTCGCTATGCTGCGGAAAGCAGGGAAAGAGGTGGTGGCAGGAGTGCTGGAAGAGGAATGTAAGGCGCTGAATCCTGCATTCTTTACCTCGCGATGCCTGAACCGTCCATTTATCACTCTGAAATGGGCCTGTGGTGCCGACGGTAGTATGGGCGACGGCAAAGGAAAACGAATGATTTTCTCTAACGCCGAAGGAAATATGTGGGCACACCGTGAACGTACGCTACATGATGCCATTATGGTGGGCCTGCGCACCGCTCTTGCCGACAATCCGCATCTCGATGTACGCCATTGGTCAGGTAGGAAGCCTGTGCCCGTGGTGGTTGGCGGTGAAGGACAGCCTATAGATGGTCTTGAACTTGCCAAGAATCCCTCCACGATATGGCTGCCACGTACTTCCGACCTTAAAAGTATGGTCAGGGAGTTGTGGACGAAACATCATCTCAGCTCACTGTTGGTGGAAGGTGGCGCTACATTGCTGAGGGCGTTTCTTGATGCCGGACTCTACGACCGCATCAGACGGGAGATGAATCCCGATGTGGGTGGCGGCGATATTTACGCTCCGCCACTACCAGACGATGTGGAACTGGCCGAGCGTTTCACCGCAGGAAGAAACAGCGTTGAAATCCTGCTCCGCAGCGGGGATGCGCACTTAAAAAGGCTTAAAAACACCTAATTATTGATTAAATACACCTTGTAAAGTGATGAAAACGGGGCTGATTTAATTCAATTTATTAAATTTGCAGTTTGAAAAACTACTTCGATACCTTACTCATGAGCATCAAGCGACTGACTACGCCTTTGGCGGTCATGATAAGCGTTCTGGCGCTGGCACTGACTTCGGGTTGTAATTCCAAGAGCGACCCGATAGAAGAAGACTATGTGCGCGGCACGGAACTGACTGTCACGAAATTCTATCTTAAGGCCGATTACAAGGTGATGCGAAACCTTGATTCGGTCTATTTCGCCATAGATCTGGAACGCGGCATTATCTATAACGCCGACTCTCTCCCCGTGGGAACTAAGGTGAACAAGCTGATACCCATGATAACCTATCCGGCTACCGTGGATAAGGCTGAGCTGATTATTCAGGGTGATTCCGCCGAAGACCGCAGGGTAGTGGACTACAAGGATACTCCCGGCGACTCCATTGACTTTACCAAAAAAGTGACTCTGGAACTCTCCACTTCGGGTAACGGCATGTTGCGCAGTTATGAAATCAAGGTCAATGTGCACAAGATGAACCCCGATTCTCTCGACTTCGATGTAGAGGCACGTATGGCGCTTCCTTCCCGTCTGGCAAAACCGAAACGTGAGAAATCGGTGAGCCGCGACGGAAAAGTATACATGATGATAGAGGAAGCCGACGGTAGCCGCACTCTTTCCACCACCACCGATATGGCATCGGGAATGTGGGAGAAGAAAGAGATGGCATCGGCACGCAATCTGCGCGTGGAGACTCTTGCAGGTACTTCCGATGCTTTCTTCATGCTCGACGACACCGGACATCTGTACCGTTCAGCCGACTGTCTGACATGGAGCGAGGTGTCTTCCCAACCTGCATGGACCGCAATCGTAGGCGGTTACGGCAGCGCTCTCCAGGGGCTGCGCAACAATGGTAATGGGTTAGTGCATACTCAGTATCCGCTGAATGACTTCAGGGAAACAGCCGTGGAACCGACATTCCCGCAGGAAGGTTTCTCGAATATGTCGCTTTATACGAATAAATGGAGTTCCTCGCCGTTGGCTCTGCTTTCCGGCGGCCGCTATGATGGTGGCGCCACAGGCAGCACATGGGCTTTCGACGGCACACGATGGATCGACATATCCGACCCCCCCATGCCTCCTGTTTACGGTGGTACCATGGTGCCTTATTTCGCATATCTGCGAACCAGCCAGTTGTGGCTCTTCAATGAATACTCAATCTGGATGTACATAGGCGGACGACTTGCCGACGGCTCTCCAAATAAGAAAATATATCTCTCCTATGACAACGGTGTGCATTGGAAAGAGGCTCCTAAATATATGCAACTCCCCGATGCCATTAATTCATACTATGAGATTGGACATGTGGTGATGGATACCCCTCTCGATGCAAACTTCGAGCCGAAGGCATGGCGCGGCATCAAGGGTGGCGAGCGTGCAGCGCTCCAGAAGAAGTTGCCTTACGTCATAAACGGATATATGATAGAGTGGAACTGCCCATTTATCTATCTCACCGGAGGTTATACAGAGGATGACTCCTCTAATGTGAGTCCCTGGATTTACCGTGGTGTAATCAACCGCATGAGGTTTAAACCGCTCATTTAAGCCATGTCCCCGATTCGTTACAGAAACTTCGCCAGGCTGCTTGCGGCGCTGTTGGTGGCTTTGTCGCCTTTGATAGCGCATGCCCAGGAGTTCGCGGCATTCAGCGAGGACGACGACTACCGATACGAGATAGGCGGTGGCGCAGGCATGACGGGTTATCTTGGCGATGCCAACACCGCAAACCTGTTCAAGAACCCGAGTTGGGATGTTGAGCTTTGCTTCCGCTATATCATCAACCCAAGATTCGCCCTTAAGACGCAGTTTTTCGCCGGAGCGCTGCGCGGAAATTCGGCGCAGATGGAGAATGTGTTTCCCGGAAACAATACTTTTGAGTTCAACACAAACTTCTACAGCGCCTCGGAGATGTTCGAGTTCAACTTCTTCAACTATGGCATGGGAAGGAAATACCAGAAGTTGTCGCGGCTGACACCGTACATCGCGGCAGGCCTTGGCTTCGTGCTTGGCACTACTTCCGGCAAAAGCGCTTTCTCAATAGAAGTGCCCTTTGGCATAGGATTGAAATATAAGGTCAACAAGCGTCTCAATCTCGGCCTGGGATTTCTGATGCACAAGACCTTCACCGACAAAATGGATGGCAAGGACCTTGCCGATCCCAATATGATAAAACATTCGTTCATGAAGAATACCGACTGGTATTCCACGCTTACTTTTACCGTAACGTACGAGTTCAGCAGGCGGTGTGCAGAATGTCATTACAAGCCATAAAAGCCTTATCAGAAATGCAGACGCCCATAGATAAAGAGGTGAACGGAGAGTTGCGCAATGTACCCGCTCATGTTGCCATTATCATGGATGGCAACGGCCGTTGGGCCGCCGGCCGCGGCAAGGCTCGCTCGGAAGGGCATTTCCGTGGCGTGGACTCCGTGATAGAAGTCACCAGGGCAAGTTCGGACTTGGGTGTGAAATATCTCACCTTATATGGATTCTCTACCGAGAACTGGCGCCGTCCGCAGGAGGAGGTGGACATTCTCATGTCCCTGATAGGCGACACCATAGAACGCCAGACTCCTTTTCTGGTGGAGAATAATGTCAGGCTGAACCTTATCGGTGAGCTGGACCGCATACCCGAAGTATCGCGCAGGAAACTGTATAACGGCGTTGAGGCCACGTCGCACTGCACAGGACTTGTGCTTACCATGGCACTGAGCTATTCCGGCCGTTGGGAACTCACCGAGGCCGCAAGGAAGATCGCCCGGCGCTGTATGGAGGGTTCCCTGAAGCCGGAGGAGATAGACGATGATACGATAGCCTCGGAACTTTCTACCTATCCTATTCCGGATCCCGACCTCCTCATACGTACCGGAGGCGAATACCGCATCAGTAACTTCCTGCTTTGGCAGACAGCATATTCAGAGCTTTATTTTACCCCTGTGCTGTGGCCCGATTTCGGGCGTGAGCAGCTCAAAGAGGCTCTGCTTGACTTCCAGGGGCGCGAGCGCCGCTTCGGAAAAACTTCACAACAAGTCACCACTTCTTCAGTAAATGATCTACCCTAAAGATAACCGCATCATGAAACAGCTTTCCGCCGCACGGCGACTGCTGGTCATAACCCTTATGCTCAGCGCCGCCGTGCCCGCGGCGTTCAGCCAGGATTTTCGCATCGAGCCACAGGACACGGTGCAGAATCCGAAAGTAATTTATTCCGCCATGCCCCGCACTTACGAGATTGCAGGCATAAATGTGGAAGGTGTAAATGCCGGTGATGAATATTCCGCCATAGGCTTTTCGGGCCTTAACATAGGACAGAAAGTAGAGATTCCGGGCGCAATCATTACCGATGCCACCAAACGTTTCTGGAGGCAGGGAATCTATTCACGAGTACAGATAAAGGTAGACAAGACCATAGGCGACAAGGCATGGCTTACCATAGTGCTCGGGTTGCGTCCGCGACTCACCGAACTGCGGTTCCAGGGTGTCAGCGGTGGTGAGAAGAAAGATATTCTCAACAACCTGCAGATGGTGACAGGGCAGCAGATTACCCCGAACATTGTGGCACGTACCAAACAGCTCATCGAGCAGTATTATGCCAAGAAAGGCTTTAAGAATGCGTTGGTGGAAGTGACGGAATCGCCTGACATCAGTCAGAAAAATTACGTTTATCTTGACGTTAAGGTAGATAAGAGCAACAAGATAAAAGTGCATAAGATATACGTTACCGGCAACAAAGTGCTGTCGGACAGGCGTCTGAAGCGTGTTTTCAAGAAAACCAACGAAAAAGGCAATCTGCTGAATCTCTTCAAGCAGAAGAAGTTCGTGGATCAGGATTATGCCGACGACAAAATTCGCCTTATAGAGAAATATAACGAGCTTGGCTACCGCGACGCCCGCATCGTCAGGGATTCAGTGGCGAAGTACGATGACGGCACCGTGGACATCTTCCTTGAGGTGGAAGAGGGCAACCGCTATTATATCAGTGACATCAACTGGGTGGGCAACACCATCTATGATACCCAGGTATTGAGTGACCTGTTGGGTATCTATCCCGGCGATGTCTATAACCAGAAGCAACTCAACAAACGCACTCAGGAAGATGACGATGCCGTGGCCAACCTGTATCTCGACAATGGCTATCTTTTCTTCCAGCTTGTTCCCATAGAAGAAAATGTGAAGGGAGACAGCGTTGCTTTGCAGATGCGAATCATGGAAGGCCCGCAGGCACGTATTAATAATGTGGTAATCAACGGTAACGACCGTCTGTATGAAAAGGTGATACGCCGTGACCTCCGTGTAAAACCGGGTGAACTATTCTCCAAGAGCGACCTGATGCGTTCAGCCCGCGAGATAGCCGCCACAGGCCACTTCAACCCGGAGAATATGGACATACGTCCGCAACCGAACGAAAGCGACGGTACCGTGGACATTCTCTTCAATCTGGAATCCAAGACCAACGACAAATTCCAGTTCTCGTTCGGATGGGGACAGACAGGCCTTACGGGGCAGGTAGGTGTATCGTTCACCAACTTCTCAATAAAGAATCTGTTCCACCCCTCCACCTACAAGGGCCTCATACCTCAGGGCGACGGTCAGACCTTCTCCATCTCGGCACAGACAAATGCCAAGTATTACCAGAGCTACAACATCTCGTTCTTCGACCCATGGCTCGGCGGCAGAAGGCCCAATTCGCTGAGTGTGTCGCTGGATTATTCACGTGCCACAGGCATCAACTCCTCATATTATAATGACAATTGGAGCAACGCATGGCAGAACTCACTGCTCTACAACGGCTCGAACTACAACTATAACTCGCAGTACAGCATCCAGCAGGCATACGACCCCAACAAGGTTCTCCAGTTAGCCGGCGTCAGCATAGGCTACGGCACACGCCTCACATGGCCCGACGAATACTTCACCTTCCAGACCTCGCTGGCATACCGCTGGTATTACCTCAAGAACTGGG
>CAJMDR010000147.1 GCA_905212215.1 uncultured Porphyromonadaceae bacterium | reverse complement strand
GAGAAGCTATTACCCAAATGGCGTATGCGAAAAAAGGAATAATCACTCCCGAAATGGAGTATGTAGCTATTCGTGAGAATATGAACTGCGAGGAGTTAGGAATAGAAACACATATTACTCCCGAATTTGTCCGTCAGGAAATCGCAGCCGGACGTGCCATATTACCCGCCAATATCAATCATCCCGAAGCTGAGCCTATGATTATCGGCCGCAATTTCCTGGTGAAAATCAATACGAACATAGGTAATTCCGCCACTACTTCAAGTATTGATGAAGAAGTAGAGAAAGCATTGTGGAGCTGCAAATGGGGCGGAGACACACTAATGGATCTCTCGACAGGAGAAAATATCCACGAAACACGTGAATGGATTATCCGTAACTGCCCTGTGCCGGTCGGCACCGTACCTATCTACCAGGCTCTTGAAAAGGTGAACGGTGTAGTGGAAGACCTGAATTGGGAAATCTACCGTGACACCCTCATCGAACAATGCGAGCAAGGAGTGGATTACTTCACGATTCATGCAGGTATCCGCCGCCATAACGTACACCTCGCCGACAAACGTTTATGCGGTATTGTCAGCCGTGGAGGAAGTATTATGAGCAAATGGTGTTTGATGCATGACCGCGAAAGTTTCCTATATGAACACTTCGACGATATCTGCGATATTCTGGCTCAATATGACGTTGCGGTGTCTTTGGGTGACGGACTTCGTCCGGGCTCTATCCACGATGCCAACGATGAAGCTCAGTTCCTGGAACTCGATACCCTTGGAGAACTCTGCCAGAAAGCATGGGAGCATGATGTTCAGGTAATCATAGAAGGTCCGGGTCATGTGCCCATGTACAAGATAAAGGAGAACATGGATCGTCAGCGCAAGGCCTGTCATGACGCTCCTTTCTATACTCTTGGCCCGCTCACTACTGACATAGCACCAGGTTACGACCATATTACCTCAGCAATAGGAGCCGCCAACATAGGCAGCTACGGCACCGCAATGCTGTGCTACGTGACTCCCAAGGAGCATCTGTCGCTACCTACCCTTGAGGATGTGCGCGAAGGTGTGATAGCTTATAAGATTGCAGCTCATGCCGCCGATCTCTGCAAGCGGTTCCCGGGCGCAGAGGTGCGCGATGATGCTCTCAGCAAAGCTCGATACGAGTTCCGCTGGAAAGACCAGTTCAACCTTTCTCTTGACCCGGAGAGGGCAAAGCAGTATTATCTTGCCGGAAGAGTCGGGAACAACGATTCTGATGACAAATTCTGCACAATGTGCGGTCCTAATTTCTGTGCAATGCGTATCTCGCAGAACATAGAGGAAGAATGTCAGAAACATTAATTCTTTGCGGGAGATTTCAAAATGAAAAACGCAAAGAGTTCAAATAAAACAACTATGGCTGAGGAGACCTATACAGTAGAGTCTCCTTTCGGCCATGGATTTGCCGACATCATTGACAATTACAGCTGGGAAGAAACAACCAGATATATTTATGGGGCGACCGAGAGCGATGCACGCCGCATATTGTCGAGAGCACGGTCAGGTGCCACGTTGACTCCCGAAGAGTTCGCTGTACTCATTTCGCCTGCCGCCGCGCCTTTATTAGAGGAGATGGCGGCAATGAGTAGACAGATAACACGCAGAAGGTTCGGGAAGACCATGAGCATGTACATACCGATGTATGTTTCGAATGCCTGCACCAATAAATGCGTCTATTGTGGTTTCAACCACGATAACAAGTTTGCCCGCACTACTCTGACTCTCGATGAGGTGAAAAGAGAATGTGAGGCCATAAAAGCACTTGGTCCGTTCGAGAATCTGCTTGTTGTAAGCGGTGAATATCCCTCGCTTTGCGGTGTGGACTATCTCGAACAAGTTCTCAGGGTTGCCAGGCCGTTATTCTCGAATCTAACGATAGAGGTACAGCCGTTGAAGACAAACCAGTATCGTCAGCTCGTCAATGCCGGGCTTAACGGAGTGGTATGTTTTCAGGAGACCTATCACCGCGATGCATATAAGAAGTATCATCCACGGGGCATGAAGAGCCATTATGCATGGCGACTGAACGGCTTTGACCGTATGGGTCAGGCGGGAGTGCACAAGATTGGTATGGGGGTGCTGATAGGCCTGGAAGACTGGCGCACGGACCTCACCATGCTTGCCCGTCATCTTCGCTATCTGCAAAAGAAGTACTGGCGCACACGCTATGCCGTCAATTTCCCAAGAATGCGTCCGAGCGAAAGCGGCTATCAGCCTAATGTAGTCATGACTGACCGTGAACTGGCTCAGCTTACTTTCGCATTCCGTATCTTCGACAACGACATCGACATTTCGTGGTCCACCCGCGAACCCTCCAGGTTACGCGATAATATGGCACCTCTTGGGGTCACCTCCATGAGTGCAGGCTCGAAGACAGAACCTGGTGGTTACATTGTCTCCCCGCAGGCTTTGGAACAGTTCGAGGTCTCGGATTCCAGAACCCCGGAAGAAGTTGTTGCGGCAATCCGTGCAAAAGGCCTCGATCCCGTCTGGAAAGACTGGGACGCTATCTTTGACAGACAATAAATCACAGCTACAACTATTTCTAATAATTTGAAGGTGTGCCAAAGTTAGTTTGACACACCTTCAATGTTGTTCTTAAAGAGGATAAGTAATAATTCCCATAGGGAAAGCTTCTATCCTGTATGAATGTTGTTACTTGCTGTAATCGTAGAAGCCTTTGCCTGTCTTGCGGCCGAGGAGGTTTGCTCGTACCATCTTGCGCAACAGAGGATGCGGACGGTATTTGCTGTCGCCGAACTCATTATAGAGTACTTCCATAATTGCGAGGCAAACATCGAGACCGATAAGGTCTGCCAAAGCGAGCGGTCCCATGGGATGATTAGCACCCAACTTCATGGCTTCGTCGATGTCTTCTCTCTTTGCCACTCCGTCGGCGAGGATGCCAACGCCTTCGTTGATCATAGGAATGAGGATTCTGTTCACTACGAAACCGGGAGCTTCTTCCACACTAACAGGAGTCTTGCCTACTTCCTTGGCTATCTCCACCGCCTTGTCGTGTACCTCGGGGGCAGTGAGCTGTCCGCTGATGACTTCTACAAGTTTCATCATGGGTACCGGGTTGAAGAAGTGCATTCCGACAACTTTTTCCGGACGCGAAGTGCATGCGGCTATTTCGGTAATGCTCAGCGAAGAGGTGTTGGTAGCGAGAATAGCCTCGGGCTTGCAGACCTTGTCGAGGATCTCGAAGATTTCTTTCTTTACCGGCATGTTCTCGGCAACAACTTCCACTACCAGGTCAACATCCTTGAGATCGTTGAAATCCATGGTATCGACGATGCGTGCTTCTATTTCTTTCTGCACAGCCTCTTCCATCTTGCCTTTGGCCACCATCTTTCCAAGGCTCTTGGAAATATTTTTGTGAGCGCGCTGCAGAGAAGCCTCCGAGCGACCCTTCAGCACTACATCATGTCCTGCCTGGGCAAAGGTCTGGGCAATTCCGTTGCCCATGGTGCCTGTTCCTACTACTGCTACTTTCATGGTTATATGTTGTTTTAAAGTTTTACTTGGATATTCGCTTCTCAATAGCCTTTGAAAGCGGGCTTGGTTTTGTTGAGGAAAGCTTTCATTCCCTCTTTCTGGTCTTCTGTGGAGAAACAGAGGCCGAAAAGATCATTCTCGAGAGAATTTGCGGTATCGATGTCCGTCTGTGTACCACGGTTTATGGCATCTTTCGCGAGCCTTACAGCAATCTGGGCTTTTGAAGCTATTTTCGCTGCCATTTCCATAGCTGCATCCATAAGTTCTTCAGGCTCTGTCACTTTCTGAACGAGACCGATTGCCAAAGCTTCATCGGCGCGGATAACATCGGCTGTATAAATCAGCTCTTTGGCTTTTCCGGGACCTACAAGTCTGGGAAGACGCTGTGTGCCGCTGAAACCGGGAATGATACCGAGACCTACTTCCGGTTGTCCGAATTTTGCTTTTGCAGAAGCAATGCGAATATCGCATGCCATAGCCAGTTCGCATCCACCACCGAGGGCGAACCCGTTTACCGCCGCTATGACCGGCTTTTCAAGCAATTCCAGGTTGCGGAACACTTTAGCGCCAAGTCTGCCGAATTCACGACCTTCTGCAGCACTCTTTTCGCACATCTCCGAAATGTCGGCTCCGGCAACAAACGATCTTCCAGCTCCGGTAATAACGACCACTTTTATGTCATTGTCTTTGCCTATTTCCGTTATTGCATCTTCAAGTTCCAAAAGAGTACATGTGTTAAGCGCATTGAGTGTGGCGGGATTATTTATAGTCAGCACACAGATTCCTCCGTCGCGCTTTTCCAGAATGAGAGTTGAGTATTCCATGGTCTTTTTCTTTATGTTGCAAAGTTAATTAAAAAATTTGAGTTGATGAGAGTTTCATTCTTTATAAAAGCCTCCTAAAAAAGCCCCATTTAAGATGTTGAGAGTTTATATACCTCTAAAAATAGCAGGTTTGCAGGAATCAAAAAAAATCATTAAATTTGCAGATGTAAATAAAATAAAGAGTTATGAATAAAATAATTCTGATCACAATAATGTTGCTGTCGTTCATTCCAGGCGTCAAAGGAGCGGTAAGTCTTGATGATGTTGACCGAGGCTATGCTGTGAAAAGGATACTGTTGGAAATGACCGGCAGGTATCCGGAAGCACAGTTGGCGGATGTCTATAAGAGTTTTTTTCAGGACAGGTTCGGTCCCGCTCATTTGGCGGAAGATTCTCTCTTGGCAAGTCAATATATTTTCGAGGAAATATCAGCGACAGATAACTTCAACGGACCATTATATGAACCTACAGGACTATACGGCAACATGGTACGTGTTAATCTTGGTCTTATTGCTGATGGTACTGTGCCGATGGAAGTCTTCACAAGTGCTTTTGTGAAAAGCTTTGATGCTTTGCTACCTCCTTCAAATGAAGAATGGGAAGCAGAATGGAAATTTGTAGATGAATGCATTGCAGACATAGGTCTGATATTCCCAAACCAGAATAAAGACCGCGACATGCTTAAGGAGAAGTTTGCCAAAGGCGATTATGTTGTTCATCACAGCGACCGCTACAACAAGGCATATAACTTCCATTACCGCATCATCAACAATATAATTTTCAATGATATGATTCTTCCTTACATCAACAAGAAAAAGAGCAAGGGCGTTAAATAAAGAAAGTTCATTTTGACGAAAAGTCATTGCACTTACCTCATTCCTATTCTAAGGTGCAGGTTATACTTGCATTGACTTCAGACAACAAGTCAACTGGTGGATAGGTAATTAAATTGCAATCTGACTTTTTAAACGACTCCTAAAAAAATATTAATTTTGCACTCTAAAAAAGTACAAACAGAAAAATGGCAGGATTTTTAAAACGCATATTCTCTCGCAACCGTAACAAGGAAGAGGATAAGCAGAAACTTGAACAAGGCATGGAGAAAACCCGTAAAGGTGTATGGGATAAGATTTCACGTGCCATAGCAGGTAGAAGCAGTATTGACGATGATGTTCTTGACGATCTTGAAGGCGCTCTGATAGCCAGTGATGTCGGCATAGACACTACATTGCGTATCCTTGACCGTATCCGCGAGCGAGTAGCCCGCGATAAATATACGTCTGCGGCAGAACTTGACCAGTTCCTTTGCGAGGAAATTTCTGCTTTGTTGGCTGAAAACAAAGCCAATGACAATGATGATGCCGATAGCACGGAAGCTGCCAGCAATGATCCTTATGTCATTATGGTAGTAGGAGTAAATGGCGTAGGCAAAACCACCACCATAGGAAAACTGGCATGGATGTACAAGCAGGCCGGTTACAGTGTGGTATT
>CAJMDR010000146.1 GCA_905212215.1 uncultured Porphyromonadaceae bacterium | reverse complement strand
AATTGGCAGTCGGGTAGCCGAACAGGCAGGAAGCCTCGGCACCTTGCATGTCAGGTAAAAATTCAGAAACGCAAAGGCTATGCATCTGTCTTTGTGTTTCTGACAAAGTAGGTTAAAACTAATTCTATATATGAAAATCACTTTCACCATCAGCTATCGCACCAATTGGGGCGAATCGCTGCATCTGTATGGCAATATCCCGGAATTAGGAGGCGACGATCCTGTAAAAGCCATTGTCATGGAGATGGTAGATGCCTCCACATGGCGTGTCTCCGTAGATCTTCCGGTCCGCATAAAGAGTTTCAACTACCGCTATGTGGTAAAGGCGGAAAATCAGGCTTGGCGCTTTGAGTGGGGCAGACCGCATTCCTGGCGGCAGGCTCCTAAAGCACGCGAATATTCACAGATTGATGCCTGGAAAGATATGCCGGCCGACAAACCGTTTTATTCCTCGGCATTCACTGATGGTATCTTAGCGCGTCACGACCGCAAGCCCCTACCTGCCATTGCTGCCGGAAACATGGTGGTGAAAGTCTATGCTCCCATGGTGGAACCGGATGAAGAAGTGTGTATAGCGGGCGCTCCTCAGGCTCTCGGAGCATGGAAACCCGAAAATGCTCTTCCCCTCTCCGATGCCGATTATCCTCTGTGGCAGGTGGCGTTCCCCTCGGCTGGTCTCGAATTTCCCTTTGAGTATAAGTTTCTCATAAGGAAAAAGGCCACAAGAGCTGTGTCCGTTTGGGAGAACTGCTCCAACAGGGTAATGAACATTCCCGCTCCTCAGGATAATGATGTAACAGTTATTGGTGGTCTCAGACTTGCCAATCCTCGTTATGACTGGAAGGGTGCCGGAACAGCCATCCCTGTGTTCTCGTTGCGTACTCATACCGGTTTCGGCGTAGGTGATTTCCTCGATCTTATCCCAATGGTGGACTGGTGTGCGATGACGGGGCAAAAGGTATTGCAGCTGCTGCCGGTAAACGACACCACCATGACTGGTACCTGGACCGACTCATATCCGTATAATGCCAACTCCACTTTCGCACTCCATCCTCTGTATCTGAATCTGCAGGATGTGGGCAAGCTGCGCGACAGTAAACGGCAGAAGTACTACGATTCACTGCGTCATGAGCTCAACGACCTGAAACAGGTGGACTATGAACGTGCATCGAAGGGTAAGATTGACTTCATGCGCGAGATTTACCCGGAGAAGAAGGCAACCGTTTTCAAGAGTAAGCAATACAAGGACTTCATAGACCACAACATCGATTGGCTGCGTCCGTATGCCGCTTTCTGCTGTCTGCGCGACAAGTTCGGGACTCCTGACATGAGCAAATGGGGTGAGTATGCCACTTATGACCGCGACAAAATCAACGTATTCTGCACCGAAAATGACGAGGAGATACATTTTGTCTACTTCGTTCAATATTACCTTGACCGTCAGCTGCGCAAAGCACGAGACTATGCCCACTCAAAAGGTGTGATACTGAAAGGCGACATACCCATTGGCATCAGCCGTACCAGTGCCGACGCATGGCAATATCCGCGTCTGTTCAACCTCGACAGCCAGGCGGGTGCGCCGCCGGATGCTTTCTCCACTATGGGTCAGAACTGGGGATTCCCTACTTACAACTGGGATGAAATGGCTCGTGACGGTTTCGCATGGTGGAAAGCCCGTTTCCGCAAAATGGCAGAGTATTTCGACGCTTACCGCATAGACCACATTCTTGGTTTCTTCCGTATCTGGCAGATTCCCATGGATGCCATTCATGGTCTTTTGGGCGTCTTCAATCCCGCTTTGCCATTCTCGCCCGACGAGCTGCGACATGACTATGACTTCTGGATTGACGTCGACCTGCACACCAATCCTCTGATTATGGAGTGGATGCTCACCGACTTCTTCGGTCCCTATGTGCAGGAAGTAAAGGAGACGTATCTGGAGCATATCGTGGACGGACGCTACAAACTTCGTGAGTTTGTCAATACTCAACGCAAGGTGGCAGACTACTTCGCCACTCAGCCCAAGGACGAGAAGAACGAACGCATCTGCAACGCCTTGCTCGGTCTGATTGACGATGTGCTGTTCATTGAGGACCCGTACAAGAAAGGCACCTATCATCCGCGCATATCGGCGCAGTACACCTACCAGTACCGTCGTCTCAACGACTACGAGAAGAGCCGCTTCGATACCCTCTACAATGACTTCTACTATCGCCGCAACAACGATTTCTGGCAGGATAAGGCGATGTGGAAACTGCCTCCGCTGATAGACTCCACCTCCATGCTTACCTGCGCCGAAGACCTCGGCATGATTCCCGACTGTGTGCCATACGTCATGAACACCCTCGAGATTCTCTCGCTCGAAATTCAGCGTATGCCAAAGAATCCGCGTCAGGAATTCGGCGACACATGGCATTATCCTTATTATTCCGTCTGCACCACCTCTACCCATGACATGCCCGGAATCCGCGGATGGTGGGAAGAAGACCACGCAGTGTCGCAACGCTACTACAACAATGTGCTCGGTCAGTCCGGCGAGGCCCCCTATTTCGCAGAACCGTGGATATGTGCCTCTATAGTCAGCCTTAACCTTAAGTCGCCCAGCATGCTCTGCATACTCCCGTTGCAGGACTGGCTGTCGACCGATGGAGGTCTGCGCCGCAACGATCCCCGCGAGGAGCAGATAAATATCCCCGCCATCAGCCGCCATTACTGGCGCTATCGTATGCACCTCGCCATAGAAGATCTGATGAAGCAGAAAATCTTCAACCAGAATATCATCGACATGATTCATTATTCAGGCCGATAATCCTATGTGCCAAAAGGCGCATCGGAAATCAAGTCTGAAAAATCAATAGGCAAAAGAGGCTGTATCAGAAAAATGATGCAGTCTCTTCCTTTGATGCTTGTTCTAAAGACTTTCCCGCCACTTTTTCGTTCTTGATGGAAAAGAAATTGTGCTGAAAGTGATGTTTGCGGAATTTTTTAACCCATAACATTTGTGAGAGTGAAAAAGTTTGCTTAATTTTGTAGTGACCTATGTGCGGTAAGGTGAATGGGTGATACGCTTATTGCATTGTTCTATCACTTTTATTAGCGACACAGGCATATAAAGCGGGCGGCCTGGCAGCAGGAAGCCTGTTCTCCTCTAACTTAACTTGACATTCATGTCTGAAACAACATTGAGCGAACAGGAAGTTACACGGCACGAAAAGCACGACATCTACGGGGCTTTGAAGCAGTATTTCGGCTTTGAGAGTTTCAAAGGCAACCAGGAGGCGATTATCAGAACCCTCCTGGAAGGTAAGGATGTGTTCGTGCTGATGCCTACTGGTGGCGGAAAATCGTTGTGTTACCAGCTTCCGGCATTAATGAGTCATGGCACTGCGATAATTATATCACCTCTCATTGCACTGATGAAAAATCAGGTGGACGCGATGTGTCAGTATGCGGGCAACGATGCAATAGCACATTTCCTGAATTCGTCGTTATCGCGTTCTGCTGCGAACAAAGTGCGGGCCGATGTCATGGAAGGCAAGACAAAGATGCTGTATGTGGCGCCCGAGTCCTTGACTAAGGAAGAGAACATTAAATTCCTCCAGTCAGTGCCTATCTCTTTCTATGCCGTCGACGAAGCGCACTGCATCTCGGAATGGGGGCATGATTTCCGTCCCGAGTATCGGCGCATACGTCCTATTATCAAGGAGATAGGGCTGAAACCGGTGATAGCACTTACTGCGACTGCTACGCCAAAGGTGCAGCACGACGTGCAGAAGAACCTCGGAATGACCGATGCCGCCGTCTTCAAGTCAAGCTTCAACCGAACCAATCTCTATTATGAGGTAAGATATAAGAAACGCGACACCGACCGCGATCTGGTGCGCTTCATCCGCAGCAATGCCGGCAAAAGCGGAATTGTCTATTGCCTTAGCCGGAAAAGGGTGGAGGAACTGGCGGAGATGTTGCGCGTCAACGACATAAGGGCGTTGCCGTATCATGCCGGTCTGGATGCCGCCACACGGTCTGCCAATCAGGATGCATTCCTGCACGAAGATGTGGATGTGATAGTGGCTACCATAGCATTCGGTATGGGCATAGACAAGCCAGATGTGCGTTTTGTGGTGCATTACGACATCCCAAAGAGTCTGGAAGGATACTATCAGGAAACCGGGCGTGCCGGTCGCGACGGTGGCGAGGGGAGATGCATTGCATATTATTCCCCGAAAGATATTCAGAAACTGGAAAAACTGATTCAGGGCAAGCCTGTCCCGGAGCAGGAAATAAGCCGTCAGCTACTTGCCGAGACACAGTATTATGCGGAATCGAGCGTTTGTCGCCGTCGCATATTGCTGCATTATTTTGGCGAGAAGTACGATGTGCCAAACTGCGGTAACTGCGATAATTGCCGCAATCCCCGCAAGAAAGTGGAATGTGGCCAGGAACTGGCCTGCGCTCTGGAAGCTGTGGTGGCTACCGGGCAGCGT
The DNA here is from genome assembly GCA_905212215.1 of uncultured Porphyromonadaceae bacterium. Classification (GTDB taxonomy): domain Bacteria; phylum Bacteroidota; class Bacteroidia; order Bacteroidales; family Muribaculaceae; genus Lepagella. The sequence continues at coordinate 1,414 of CAJMDR010000146.1, read as the reverse complement.
TTCAGGGTTGAATACATCATTAACATATTGGTTGGTCGACGCACCGACGAGGTAAAGAGTTACCGGCATCAGGATCTGGAGATTTTCGGCTCATGCCACGATGTCAACGAACGCCTTCTGTCGGCGATGGTCCGTCAGGCGGTGATTGCCGGTTATCTCAACAAAGGCATTGAGAACTACGGTATACTGCAGATTACCCCGCAAGGAGAGGAATTTCTCAGGAATCCCGGCAAGTTCTATGTGGTGGAGGATGCGCCGCCACCCGAGAACAGCATAGAATTGCCGCAGAGCGGTGCCGCGGCAGACGATGAACTATTTGCCATGCTGCGCGACTTGAGGCGTGATGTGGCGAAACGTCATGACCTGCCTCCTTACGTTATCTTCCAGGATCCCTCGCTTGAAGCGATGGCTACGATGTACCCCGTCACCATAGAGGAACTGCAGAACATTCCGGGAGTGGGATCCGGAAAGGCTCGGCGTTACGGAAAGGAATTCCTCGAACTGATAAAGAAGCATGTCGAGGCAAACGACATAGTCCGTCCCGAAGACATTCGTGTGCGTCAGGTACCCAGCCGCAGCAAGGTGAAGCTTCAGATAATTTCGGCCATAGACCGCAAGATTTCGCTTGACGTCCTTGCCGAGAGCCTCCGCATGGAGCTGTTCGAGCTTGTCGGAAAGCTGGAGCAGATAGTATATGCGGGCACGAAAGTGAACATAGACTATTATCTGGAGGATGCGGTGGATGAAGACCATATAGACGATATTCTTGATTATCTTCGCCACAGTGAGAAAGATGACCTTGTGGAAGCTTACAAGGCTCTTGACGGAGAGTGCAGCGAGGAAGAAATCCGTCTTGTACGTATAAAATTCATATCGGAGGCAGGAAACTGACTCTACGGTTTTAAAGATGAACAGACACAGCATAGTATCAATCAACGACCTTGGCAAAGAGCAGATAGAGTCTTTGCTGAAGTCCGCCTCGGAGTTTGAGAAACGCCCTAACCGCAAGGTGCTTGACGGGAAAGTGGTGGCAACACTCTTCTTCGAGCCTTCAACCCGTACGAGACTGAGTTTCGAGACCGCGGTGAACCGTCTGGGAGGCCGTATCATTGGCTTCTCTGACCCGGCATCATCGTCGACATCGAAAGGAGAGACGCTCCACGACACCATACAGATGGTGTCGAACTACGCCGATCTCATCATCATGCGCCATTATCTGGAGGGCGCGGCAAGATATGCCTCCGAAATCACTGATGTACCTGTAATCAATGCAGGCGACGGCGCTCATCAGCACCCCTCGCAGACAATGCTCGACCTTTATACAATTCTCCAGACGCAAGGTAGACTGGATGATATAGAGGTTACGATGGTGGGAGACCTGAAATATGGCCGTACTGTGCATTCTCTGCTCATG
>CAJMDR010000145.1 GCA_905212215.1 uncultured Porphyromonadaceae bacterium | reverse complement strand
ACGAAGTGAACGGCATCCTCTACACCATTCTCAACGAGACCTCTGCAATGGTTTATGGTCCTGCCAGCACTGATATAGCAGGCGCTGTGACACTGCCTGAGAAAGTCACTATTGAGGGCAAGGAATACACCCTTACAGGCATTGACGGAACCGCTTTCAAGGATTGCGCCAACATCACCTCTGTGACACTACCAGCTACCATCGACTCCATAGGTCTGCAGGCCTTCAATGGCTGCTCGGCCATGAAGTCCATCAACCTCGGCGACACAAAATTGCGCGAGCTGCAGGTTTCCACATTCCTGTATTGCAGAAGCCTGGAGAACATAACAATCCCCGCTACGGTGACGACTGTAGGCATAAACCCGTTCATGGAGAATCTCGCGCTCAAAGCCATTAACGTGGCGTCAGGCAACAAGAACTTCAAGTCCGTTGACGGGGTGCTGTTCACTGCCGATGGCAAGACGCTCATCTCCTTTCCTCCGGCAAAGACAAGGGATTATGTCATTCCAGACGGTACGGAAATCATAGCTCACAGCGCCTTCTGCATGGCACGCAACCTCAACACAGTGCAGTTTCCCGCTTCGGTAAAGCGATTGGAGAGCAGCGCCTTCTTGCGTGTCGACTCACTGAAGAGCATCAGCCTCCCTCCGGCCCTCGTCTATCTGGGATCCAGCGCCTTCGCCGAGTGCAAACGTGCCACAGGCGAGATTGTGATTCCCAGTACTGTTACATACCTCGGCAACAAGGCCTTATTCTACACCGCCATCACCCGGCTCGAGATTCCCGGCAGCGCAGGCACTGTGCCGACTGAAATGGCCAAGTATTGCGTCAAGCTGCGCAACGTTGTTCTCCACGAGGGCCTGGTACAGATGTGGGACGGCTGTTTCAACACCACAGCCATCTCCGAAATTGTTATTCCCAACAGCATAACACGTATTCGTCCATCTGCTTTCGTGGGTTGCACCCTGCTCAAGAACGTAACTCTGGGCAGCGGTTTGAAAACCATCAACACGCAGGTGTTCTACAACCTCACCGGCCTCAAGGTGATCAACAGCCTTGCCGTGACACCTCCTACGGTTGACGACTACGCCCGCTATCCGGCCTTCACCGAGACCGTCTACGCCAACTGCCGCCTCAACGTACCTGAGGCAGCGCAGGATGCTTACAAAGCTGCTGCCACGTGGAAGAAATTCAACACCGTCCGCCCCCTGAGTGTTGAGAATATCGGCGCCGATGAGGTGGCAGTGAACGTGAACGGTAACAACATCATGGTTCTTGGTGCCGACGGACTCCTTATAGAAGTCTACACCGTGGCCGGAACAAAAGTTTACGCAGGCCATGATAGCGAGATTACACTCTCCGAAGGTCTGTACATAGTAAAAGTGGGCAACAAGGTATTCAAAATAGCACTCTGAGAAGCCTTCCTATTCTGTAATATAGTTCATAGTACAGACTGACGATTCAGTTCGGGATGCCGGTGTTTGACTTCGGTATTCCGGACTTTTTTGTTACTTTCGCGACATCAATCAGTTACCAATGCCATACCCCGACAGAGAACTCATACTTCCTGACAAAGACCGCGAATTGCTCCATCGGCTTCTGGATGCCGAATGCAGCATGCAGATGAGCCATGACCTTGTCGACGAGTTTATCAATCTGGGGCGGTTACGGTTTCTTCGACGTCGGGAATGCATAATACGTGCTGGAGATATTGACGATGATCTCTATATCATCGTCAGCGGGATAATGCGCAGCTGGTATCGCAACGGGGAACAGGAAGGGACACAGGCTTTCGGTCCTCCGGGAGCCATTGTGCAGTCTTTTCATTGCTATTACGAAGGGTTGCCGTCAAGTACCAATTTCGAGGCCTGCTGTCCGGTAAGGCTGCTGCACATCCGTCGCGCCGACTTCGATGCCTTAGTGGAACGTAGCGCCGAGTTCGCACGATGGAACCTGAGGCTCGCCCAATGTCAGCTGTATCATTATGAAATAAAACGGCGGGTGATAAACGGCTCTGCCAGGGAACGATACGAGAAACTCATCAACCACAGACCTGAAATCATAAAGAATGTGCCGTTGAAAGTCATCGCCACCTATCTTGGCGTGACCCCGGAATACCTGAGCAAGCTCCGCAGAATTATCCTGAAAGGCAAGTAACGAGCCTGCTTCATAAGAGCCTTTGCAGCATAAGCCATCGTTTGACTTGTCCGAGCAGAAAAAGAGCCGCAGCCCGTAAGGAAGCTGCGGCTCAAATGTTAACGAAAGGTCTTTTTTCTAACTGAAAAAACTTGGTCGTCTTAGCGTACCAGCACTTTCAGCGAGGCGTTGCCTGCACGGACTATGTAGATGCCTGTGCCGAGGGCGTTGAGGTCGATCTGAGTGGCTTTCTGTGCCAGTACAATGCGTCCGTCGGAGCTGAAGACTTCGGCGTATGCCTCTTCAGCCAGAGTGACGATGCCGTTGCAGCAGGAGATGAAGTCGCGGCCTTCAGTAACATCGTCAACACCGTTGGTGGCCTTGTCGGAGTAGACTGCCGGGCCAATCTTCTGTTCCATGGTGTTTCCGGCGGCGTCCGTCATGGTGATGCGCAGGTCGTACCAGGTCTTCTTCAGGTTGGAGCTGTACTGAATCAGCGGGAACTCCCAGCAAGTACCCCATACATGCTCGAAGAAAGCATCGGGAACCTCCTGGCCGTTGATAGTCTGCCAGTTCTCCGTTCCGTGAGGAGCAATCTGCACGGTGAAAGACTGCGGTCTTGCATAGGTGAACTGCATCGACGGGGGAGCGATGTTGAAGTCACCGCCGCTGATGTATAGCTTGGCGTCCACGAAGTTGGGGCACTTGTTGGTCACCTTTCCTGCGTTGCGGGTCTGGAGCATGGTGATGGTAGGCGGAGTTATGTCGCCAATCTTCTCGTCATACTCGAAGCGGGCTATGGAGTGGCCTTGCAGCGAATCTACGGTAAAGCTGTTGTTGTCGAACTCGAAGCGTACCTTGCCGGGCTGGTGGTCGGATGCTGTGTAGCTCCTCATCAGCGAGGTCATGCGTGCCCAGGAAGTGATGATGGTGTCGCCGTTTGCTATCACGCGGAAAGCATGTTTGGGCGACTGCATATCCACCGTCCTGCGTTCCGAAGCCATTCCTACCCATTCCACATTAGTGGAGTTGGTGGGAGTGTAGGACTTATGCGATTCGGCGGCGAGAGCGGGCAGGAACTCGAGGCCTGCGAAAGGCGCTGTGTTGCCTGGCTGGCAGTCAAGGTCCGAGAGGTTGTACGAGAACACAGGGTGTCCCGGCAGATGAGGCTGATAAGCCGATATCTCGTCTGCCTCGTTGGGGGTGAATCCCTGACCTAAATAGTTGTTTACCAGGAAGCGGGTGTTGTCGTTGTCGCCAGCCACGATTTCAGGCAGCATGATGCCTGAGCCGGACTCGGCGCAACCGGGTTTCACCTTTGAACATTCGAAGGAGCCGAGGTTGAGAATCATCTTCGGAGCATCGGGGTCGATGCTGGTGAACATCTTGCCTTCGGGCTGAGGCCAGCTGCCTACCACTACGAAGCTGTGCGGACGGTAGTTTTTCTGCAGGAAGTAAATGCGGAACAGCCATTTGCGGTTAGCCTCGGTGGGCTGGGGAGTATAGAGCGAAGCCTTGGGCTGAACGGGAGTGAAAGCCTTGTAGCCCGGAAGTGTGGTGTAGACAGAATCGGCATTTACCGACAGAAGACGGCTGATGAGCAGAGTAGGCTCTGGGGCGGAAGCCACATGCTTCACCGTGTCGAGCGGCGACATATAGCCGCAGACAACATATTTGAAGTTGTCGCTCAGACCGGGAGTGATGTAGAGGTCGGTTGCGCGGAGCTGGTCATAGCCGTTGCCCTTGGGCAGATAGGGGAGGTTGGCGTTGGTGTTGTAGATGCCGTAGCTGGCATACTTGTCGCAGCGTTCGGAAATCAGTCCTGCCTCCATGTAGCTTCTGAATATGTTCGCGCCGGTCCATACCGTTGACGATGCGGCAGCCTTGGGCTGAGTCTTCACCTTTGCCTCGGAGCCATCGGGGAGGATATATCGCATGCCGATGTGGCGGGTAGCCTCGTTGGCATCGAGGGCGATGACGGTGTCGCGGTTTATCACCACGCCCTCACGTACCAATGCCTTCTGCATACCGCCTGCCATGAGGGTGGAAGTGCTGAGGCGTACGATAACGTCATATTTCTTGCCGCGCAGAACCTTGAACGTTTTTGTGGTGATGGTCTGGTTGGCGGCCGGAGTCTGCAGGCTTGTCTGGTTGTAGAAAGTGTTGTCGTAGTCATACAGCACAATGTGGTTGTTGGTGTCTATGCAACGCTTTTCCGTGTTGCCTGTCACATTGTTCAGGGTCCAGTTCAGCGTCAGCGTCACCGAGTCCGGAGCCGCCATCTCGCTGATGCTGGTGAACTGTCCCCAGAATGCGTTGTCGCGGTACGCCTGCATGGCGCCTGCCGGCACCAGGAGGGCGGCCTCGGCGAAGGTCTTGTCGTCGAATACCGCGCTGCCCATGGATGAACCCGTTGCCGGTGGAACAGGGTTGCGGCATATGACGGTCTTTATTTTGTTTGCCTGCTCCGGCTTGTCCGACGGGATAATGCTGAAGGCGCAAGTGCCGAGGGAGTCGAGGGTAGAGGGGAGGTCTATGTACTCCAGATTGTCATTCCAGTAGAAAGCGTAGTTGCCGAGGTATTTCACACCTTCCGGCACGATGGCGCGTCTGAAGCCGCATTTGTTGAACGACGCCTGGGCAGTGCCAACGGTGTTGGCACCCCATGTCACGCTGTCGAGGCTTGTGCATTTCCAGAACAGGGAATGAGGTGTCTCTTTCATGGAGTCGGGAATCCTTGCGTATTTCAGCTTGGTGCAGTTCTGGAAGACGCCTTTCCCCCAGTCTGAGGCATTTTCGGGCAGATTTACTCCGGTTATCGCCAGACCGTCGAAGGCATAGTTGCCAATCTTCTGCACTCCGGCAGGAACAGTGAGCGTACCTGCTATCTTGGAACAGCCCTGAAAAGCGGAGATTCCTATCTTCTTCACCGCGTCGGGAATCTTCACCGAGGTCAGGGAGGTGCAGTAGCTGAACGCGTTGTCGCCTATTTCCTGTAGCTACTCAGGCAACTTCACCGAGTTGAGCGCAGAGGCCCAGATGAAGGCATCGTCGCCGATGGAGGTGAGGCCTTCGGGAACAGTGAGGTCGGTGATCTCATTGTCACCGAGATAGATGTGGCTGGCCCAGTAGAGCGGGTTGGATATGTTATTGACGAACTGGATTCCGCACCACGCCTTGACATCGGAGATGACGACTTTCTTGCAAGAGGCGCTCTGGAAGGCCATGCTCCCCATCTTTACAATGGAGGGGGGCACTGTAATGGCGTTCGCCTTCACCTTGAAGAAGCCTTTGGCGGCGATTTCCGTCACGGCGTAGGTGGTGTCGCTGTCGGTGACTGTGGCAGGAATAGTCACATCGCCGGTGACATTTGCGGGAGTCGGGACACTTATGCTCACGCGGTTCCCTTGTCCGGGAAGCGTCTGGAACGAGAAGTTGCCTTGAGTGAACGTGCGACCCAGCACAGGAGGGCTGAAGAGGCCGAGCACGGCAAGGAACACGATAAGTAGTTTATTTCTCATAATGATGGTTAGATGAGCTGGAGCCTGAGTTTGGTTTAAAGTCAGCGAACGCTTCGGGAGGCTCCATAGGCCGTCGCGGATCGAAGATGCCGCCATGAAAGCGGATGCGCAAAAGTATTTATAATAATCAGACAGAAAAAGGATATTACTTGACTTAAGTCAAATAAGGAAAATCAACAGCAGAATTGAAGCCTCGTTCCTTTAGAGGTTGTTTAAAAATAAAGGTGAATTTCGGGCGCCTGTGTTTTTTAGGCAAAAATCTTTTA
>CAJMDR010000144.1 GCA_905212215.1 uncultured Porphyromonadaceae bacterium | reverse complement strand
AGCATCCGCATCCAGGAGCCGGTATTCGAGTCGCAGACCAAGACCAAGCTCGGAAGCCGCGAGGTGGCGCCTGGCAGCGAACTCTCCATCAACAAGTTCATAGGCGACTTCATAAAGAAGGAACTTGACGACTACCTCCACCGCAACACCGATACCGCCGATGCCATGATGGCAAAGATCGCGGCCACGGAAAAGGAACGCAAGGCCATGGCGGGAGTAGCGAAGCTTGCACGCGAACGCGCAAAGAAAGTGAGTCTGCACAACCGCAAGCTGCGCGACTGTCGCATCCATCTCAACGACCCGGTAAAGGCCTCGCGCCTCAAAGATCCGGATACTCCCGACCCAAGGCAGCTCTCCTCCATCTTCATCACCGAGGGGGACTCCGCAACAGGAACAATCACCAAGGTACGCGATGCCGAAACACAGGCAATCTTCTCGCTTCGCGGTAAACCGCTGAATTCTTTCGGCCTCACCCGAGAAGTGGTGTACAAGAACGAGGAGTTCAACCTTCTCCAGGCCGCCCTCAACATCGAGGATGGCATTGAGGGTCTGCGCTACAACCGCGTCATCATAGCCACCGATGCCGATGTGGACGGCATGCACATCCGTCTGCTGATAATTACCTTCTTCCTGCGTTTCTTCCCCGACCTTGTGCGCAAGGGTCATGTATATATCCTCCAGACCCCGCTGTTCCGTGTCCGCGACAAACGTGCCGAACGGCGTGGAAAGACCCGCAAAGAGAAGGCGGCGGGTGCAATGTACTGCTATTCCGACGAAGAGCTGCAGAATGCCGTCGGCTCCCTGGGCGATAATGCCGTCATAACCCGATTCAAAGGGCTGGGCGAAATAAATCAGGAAGAATTTGCCGACTTCATCGGCGAGGACATGCGCCTCGACCAGGTGATGATGCGTCCGGGAGACCCTGTGGAACGGCTCTTAGAGTTCTACATGGGCAAGAACACTCCCGACAGACAGAACTTCATCATAGACAACCTTAAGGAAGACAACTGACACCACAAGAATAATTTTTAGATGAGCAGGACAGCTTTTTTCGCCGGCAGCTTCAACCCTTTCACCCCGGGACATGCCGACATTGTTTCCCGAGGCCTGAAATTGTTCGACAAAGTCGTCATTGCCATAGGAGTGAACATAGAAAAACCGGATTCCGAGGCCACCTCTCGCCAACGTCTCGCGACGATAGAAGAGCGATATGCCACGGAACCGCGAGTAGAGGCCGTTCTGTATCATGGACTCACCGTCGATGCCGCCCTTGAGGCGGGAGCTTGCTGTCTTCTCCGCGGCGCCCGCTCGGCAGCCGATTTCGACTATGAGCGCAATATGGCCGACGCGAACAGACTCCTTGCACCAGAGTTGGAGACGGTCATCCTCCCTTCTCGCCCGGAACTCGCCTGCATCTCCTCCACCCTCATGCGCGACTTAGCAAAATACGGTCGCTCACTTCCGGAATAAAAGCCGCTCACTTCCGGATTAAAATGTAAAAAAAGGTTCCAAATTTTCATGAGTATTTTTAAACAATTCCTAAACATTTCACAAAGTACATCCACCAAATAGACAAATCAATACACCATACACACTAATTATAATATTTGTTAACATTTTGGTTGAAAAATTTTAACACTTTTTTTAAATATATTGAATTTAATGGATTAATTTTGCCACATAAACGCTTCTTATCATGAAGAAGTCAATCATTGTTCTAATTCTTATCAGCATCGCATCGGTTCTGTTCAGCTGTTCCGATGAACTCATAAACGAGAAAACCGACGGAGACCTCACAAACGAAGTCTCACCTTACCTCAAGGCCCTGAAGAAGCTTCATCGGTCAGGCAACATAACCGGCCATCTGGCTACACGCGGCAATCAGGACATTCAAGGTGTCATACCCCTTTGCTATGGCGACACCGCATCTGTAAATCCGGGCACAGACATAGGGTACGTAGACCCTGACACATGGGCCACAACCGGGAATGACAGTATCTACGCATACATCTTCGATTTCTCAAACGAAGAGGGTTTTGCCGTGGTTTCCACCGAAGACTGGCTTCCCGACATCCTGATGTACTCACATGACGGCAACTTCATGAAATACAAGGAACCGAAAGACTCCACGACATTAATGGATCAGACAATAAAAGAATTCGAGGCATACGTTCTCCAGACCCAGTCTGAGTTCAAGAAAATGCTTGCGAAAGCTGTCAAGCAGTTCAAAGACATACGGGCATGGGAGCTGGAAAAGATCAAAGAAGAAGGAGTGGATTTGGGCACCGGCGCATATACAATACCACACCTCACTAAATCGATACTAGTAGATAGCACTTTAGACACTTTCGGTGGTAAATTCGGACTTTGCAAAGTCAACTGGAATGAAGGGTCAGCATATTCTGAATTGCTGACGAGCGGTCAAGGGAGGTGCTGGCCAATAGTGCCGTTAGTCGCAAAATACCTGTCCATACGTCAGTTCTCAAATCAATATAAAGATTTGACACTGAACTGGTCAAAATGGACATATTTTCGGAATATAGAGCGTCTGGATTTCCAGTCAAAGCTCGACATAAAAAAACTATTCTATTATCTTGGGGACTCGGACAACCTTCGATATCTAAACAATGGCGTAAAAATGCCAGCTACTGCTTTTGACAGAATACCTCAGACATTACATAACTTCGGTCTAACTACAACATGTACCGTAGATACAGGAATGGGATTTGTTGAACAGGTAATCTTTGATAATGGAGATTACCAACGTCCAACTTTACTCCAATACGAAATTAAGACTGGTAACGATACCTACGTCAGGCAGGCTATCATAGACGGTCAGAAAATAATCACCCGTAAATTTCAATGTTCTTACAGCAACTCTACGGAACAAGTAAAATATTGCTACCAATATTTTTATCATTTCAACTATGGCAGGGACGAAATGAATATCAACGGGTACTTCAACTGGGGAATATTCTGCCCGACAGTTTTCCGAGAAGCATTACCTGCCATGAATCCCTTCTATGCTCCGATTCCGCAGATTAACACCAATGTAAGGCATCTGAAAGTTATAAACACCGGAGAAATTGACTATTAACTAATTAACTAAAAGCACTCAAATGAGAAACGACAGATGGTTCATAGGGGCGATTGCTGCAATATTTGCCGTGTTGTGCACGCTCACTTCCTGCAAGGATGATGACCCGGCACCTAAGCCAGGATCCTTTATCCGCCAGTTCAGAGTCTCCGGAACAGACGTATCGGTTATAAAATCATTCACGGATGTTTCGGAAGACAAGCTCATCAACTCCTTCACGGTAAACATAGGTCAATTTGTAGTTCCCGAGATGCTCCAAGACCGCAACACGCCTCTGATGGAGCTACGCAAGAAATACAACGACAATCATTTCACCGGCACCATGGACGAGGACATGAGGAATTACATGCCTTTGACCGACAAGGTTATGAAAATTGCCATAATGCGAAGCAACCGTAAGAATTGGGAAGCCGAGTTTCCGGAAGACGGCGGAGATCTCGCCGACCATTTCAGAATAAGATTCAAGACATATTACCCCTTTATGGTCAATGATTACAAATGGCCTGAAGGCGAAAGTTCTCCATGGCATGAAATGTCAGTCAAGGAGTTCAACGAACTCAACGGCGTAGAGCTGATGCACTGTGCAATACAATTCATCCCCGATGAATATGTAAGGACTACCTGGAAAGAAGAAGATGAAGCTTCTGATCCCAAACAACCTGATTCCCCCTACTCCCATATCTATAAATATGTCTTTCAGGTAAAGGCACGATTTGCCGACGGCACTATAGCTCGTGGAGATTGTGAATTACACAACATTCCCGGATTGCCATAAGAGACATGAGAGTCCTGAAGGAATTCACCCTCAACAACCCAAAACTACCGGGTCGACGGTAAGCCAATGAAATCACCATGGGCAGACATGGGTCTGTACCCCATTCCCATAGAGGAATAACGGTTCGGCACAAATTGAGCAGGAGGTAAACACTAATCGCAGGTGATTATCTCCTGCTTTCGTATTTTCCGACTTCTCAAACCACCGTAAATGCCGTTCTTTGTATGTTTTCGCACCAATGAATAGAGAGTTGGCATAAAATTCAGCGGGTGTTCACATTTTTTCATATACCACATGGGGTTAGTTTGACGTTATATGTGTAATTTTGCATCAACGCAAAGCACACATACCGATAATGAAGAAACTATTCATACCTGTCATAGTGCTGTTGGCCGGACTATTAATGAGCGTGGCCAGAGCACCGATGACACCCAACGACAAACTGAGGCTTGTGGAAAGCCTGGTGACGAATTACTATGTCGATACCGTCAATGAAGACAAGATAGTAGAGGCTGCCATAATAGGGATGCTCAAGGAGCTTGACCCCCACTCTTCATATTCCAACCCCGAGGAGACAAAGGCCATGAACGAGCCCCTGGAAGGGTCGTTCAGCGGTGTCGGCATCAGCTACAACATGAACCAGGACACGCTCTATGTGCTTCAGGTAGTCAGCGGAGGGCCTTCAGAGCGCGTCGGAATCCTTCCGGGCGACCGTGTCATTGCCGTCGATGACTCTGTGATAGCGGGAGTGAAGATGACTACCGCCAAAATCATGAAGAAACTGCGCGGTTCCAAAGGTACGAAGGTGAACATGAAGATTCTGCGCCGTACCGCCGGGAAACCCGACCAGACAATAGATTTCCTCGTTACCCGCGCCGAGATTCCCATTCACAGCGTGGATGTGGCTTATATGGCCGATGACAACACAGGCTACATTCGCCTCAACAAGTTCGCCGCCACCACTCCCGAAGAGTTCATGGAGGCCGTTCTCAAGCTGCGCAAGAAGGGTATGAAGAACCTTATTCTTGATCTCACCGACAACGGAGGAGGATATCTCAGCGCCGCCACATCGCTGTTGGGTGAGATGCTGGAACCTGGTGCGCTGACAGTATACACCGAAGGAGAGAACTCGCGTCGTCAGGAAATTAACGCTACACCCCGCAACAACGCCCCGCTTTTGGGCGACGGACGACTTGTGGTGATGATAAACCAGTATTCCGCTTCTGCCAGCGAGATTCTTTCCGGAGCGGTACAGGACTGGGACCGTGGTCTTACCGTGGGACGCCGTTCCTTCGGCAAAGGCCTGGTACAGCGTCCTTTCCCCTTCCCCGACGGCTCTATGGTGCGCCTGACAATTGCGCATTACTATACCCCCACAGGACGCGACATACAGAAACCTTACGTAAAGGGCAAGAGCAAGGACTACGCCAACGACATAATGACCCGCTACAACAACGGCGAGCTGATGCACGCCGACTCCATCCATTACGCCGACTCGCTGAAAGTATCCACTCTGCGTCTCGGCAGACCCATCTACGGTGGCGGCGGCATCTCGCCGGATGTCTTCGTACCCCTCGACACTACCTTCTACACCGACTATTACCGCGACCTCAACGCTAAGGGTCTGATAAACCAGTATGCTATCCGCTATACCGACACTCACCGCAAGCAGTTGAAGAAAGACTACAAGAACGTAATGCAGTTCGTGAACAACTTCACCGTCACCGACGAGATGATAGACCAGCTTGTGGCGCTTGCCGAGAAAGAGGGGGTGAAACCGAAGCCGGAACAGATGGAGCGCTCCAAGCCTGTCCTCAAGAACGTAATCAAAGCCATTATAGGGCGCGACATAATAGACGACGAGGCATTCTACCGTATCCTCAACGAGCAGAACGATATTTTCAAGGAAGCCTATCGGGAACAACAGAATTATAAACTGAATACGACTCGTTCCCAGTCGGGATTGGATGCCTTGCGCGAGGAGGCGGACCGGATTATCTTGGATTTGTGGAATCAGGTGGAAACGTATTACGCCGATCTTCCTGCCGAAATCCGTTTGAATCGTTGCCGGGCTTACGGCGTAGTATATTATTATCGCAGTGGAG
>CAJMDR010000143.1 GCA_905212215.1 uncultured Porphyromonadaceae bacterium | reverse complement strand
AGAACCGTCAGGGAGGACAAAGCCGCAACGAGAGCCGTCGCGCCAACGCTTCAAAACCGTCCAAACGTCAGGTACAGCCTGAGGTAAGCGAAGAGGACGTACAGAAGCAGGTGAAAGAGACACTCGCACGTCTCACCGCCAAAGACAAAGGTCTGAAAAAAGGCGTCAAGTGGCGTAAGGAGAAACGCGAGGCGAACGCAAACCGCGAGCGCGAGGCCATGCAGGCTGAAATGGCAGAGAGCCGTGTGCTCAAAATCACGGAGTTTGTCACTGCCAATGACCTGGCTCTGATGATGGACGTGCCTGTCAACAATGTCATCGCCACGTGTATGAATCTCGGTGTCATGGTGTCGATCAACCAGCGTCTCGATGCCGAAACCATCAACATTGTTGCGGATGAGTTCGGTTTCAGCACCGAATATGTGTCGGCTGAGGTAGCGGATGCCATTCATCAGGAAGAAGACAAAGAAGAAGATCTCGTGGCCCGTCCGCCTATCGTTACGGTCATGGGTCATGTCGACCACGGTAAGACGTCGCTGCTCGACTATATCCGCAACGCCAACGTCATAGCCGGCGAGGCCGGCGGCATCACGCAGCACATCGGCTCCTACAGCGTCAAAATGGCTGACGGACGTCATATCACCTTCCTCGACACTCCGGGTCACGAGGCATTCACCGCTATGCGTGCCCGTGGCGCACAGGGGACAGATATTGTTATCATCATCGTCGCCGCCGACGACAACGTCATGCCGCAGACTGTCGAGGCTATCAACCATGCATCGGCTGCAGGCGTTCCCATTGTCTTCGCCATCAACAAAATCGACAAGCCTCATGCAAATCCCGACAAGATCAAGGAAGAACTTGCCGGAATGAACTACCTCGTAGAGGAATGGGGCGGCAAATATCAGAGCCAGGACATATCGGCCAAGAAAGGCATCGGTGTGGACGAGCTTATGGAGAAGGTGTTGCTTGAGGCCGAGATGCTCGACCTCAAGGCAAACCCGAACCGCAACGCCGTGGGCTCCATCATAGAATCGAGCCTCGACAAGGGTCGCGGCTATGTCGCCACGGTATTGGTGCAGAACGGCACCCTGCGTGTGGGCGATGTGGTGCTTGCCGGTACCCATTACGGCAAGATCCGCGCCATGTTCAACGAGCGTAACCAGCGCGTAAAGGAAGCTGGTCCCGCCACCCCCGTACTGGTGCTCGGCCTCAACGGCGCTCCCACCGCCGGCGATACTTTCAACGTGATGGACACCGAGCAGGAAGCCCGCGAGATTGCAGGCAAACGCGAGCAATTGCAGCGTGAGCAGCAACAGCGCACCAAGAAACTGCCGGGTCTGGACGACATCGCCAGCCAGATGGCCAAGGGCGACTTCCACGAGCTGAACCTTGTGGTGAAGGGCGACGTAGACGGCTCCGTGGAGGCGTTGAGCGACTCCCTCATCAAACTCTCCACTCCGGAGGTTCAGGTGAACGTTCTGCACAAGGGCGTGGGCGCCATCTCGGAGAGCGATGTCACCCTGGCGGCCGCTTCCGGCGCCATCATCATCGGCTTCCAGGTACGCCCCTCGGGAGCAGCCCGACGCGAGGCGGAGAAGGACGGCGTGGAGATACGTCTTTACTCTGTCATCTACAAGGCCATAGAAGAGGTTCGCGACGCCATGGAAGGCCTCCTCTCGCCCGAGATACGCGAGGAAATCACCGGCACCGCCGAAGTGCTCCAGACGTACCATATCTCGAAGGTCGGCACCATTGCAGGCTGTATGGTTCGCGAAGGCCGCATCAAACGTGGCTCGAAGGTGCGCGTAATCCGCGACGGCATAGTAATCTATACCGGTGACCTTGCCAGCCTGAAGCGTTTCAAGGACGACGTGAAGGATGTGGTGGCCGGTTATGAGTGCGGTTTGAGCGTGGCAGGCTACAACGACATCCGCGAAGGCGACATGATAGAAGGCTTCGAGGAGATAGAGGTGAAGAAGACCCTTTCTTCCGCCGCCACCACCAACAGCTAATCATAGATTTCTCTAAGCATAGGTTTTTTCAGCAAAATTAGGATTTTCATACGATAAATTTCAATATGCAGGGACCTCACGGTCCCTGCATATTTTTTATGACGGAATATTTTGCGGTGTCGTGTTTGTTCATTAATTTTGCGATGTTCAATATCATTGAACACAACTTTATAATTGAACAAGATGGATCATCAAGAGATACTAACCCAAGCCGTAGCTGCACTCAATAGCAATCTTCACGTAGAAAAAGCGACTATTGATTATTGTGGCGATATTCCGTTTCTCGCCATTATGGGTAAGAGGTTCCTTTGTGTTGTAGAACCGAATTTGACTCTTGGCACGATGATTGACAAGATACCCGACCATTACAAGGATACGCGAATTCTTTTCGTCACTATCAATGCAACGCCTAAAATGCTGGAGCATGCAAAGACACCCGACATCAACATACTTGACTGTGCGGGAAATTTCAACATCCAGTATCAGCTGAAGAACGGGAATATAGTTCTGATGCTCGCCAATAAAGGGGAAAAACCTATTGAGAACACTACAGCCAAAGCATATCCAATCTTTTTGGAAAAGGGATTGAAAATCATTTTCTATCTACTTCTGGATAAGCAAAATATCGGATGTCCTTATCGAGAGATAATGAATGCGACTGGGGTCGCAATCGGGACTGTCAAAAACGTTATTGACGGTCTGATATATCAACAGTTTGTGCGCGTTGAAAAGAATAAACGGTTCCTGACGAATACAGACCGGCTGCTGATGCTTTGGGCTACAAATTATGGACTGAATCTTAAACCGAAACTGTTTCGAACCCGTTTTGCATTCCGTAATGAGGGAGAGCGCAAAAATTGGAAACATTTAGAATTGCCGGACGGTATGTTCTGGGGAGGAGAGGGTGCCGCCGCACTCAAAGACGGCTTCATAACTCCGGGAGAATTTACTGTTTATACAGATGTCCCCGCTGCCACTTTAATGAAGACAGGAGCCGTAATTCCTGATACCGATGGCGAGATTGCCGTATATCAGAAGTTTTGGACAGCAGTAAATGCAAAAACCGTGCCTGCAGTATTGATTTATGCAGATTTGATGGACTCGGCCAATAGCCGTTGTATCGAAGCTGCTCAAAAGATAAAAGAAAATGAGCTTACTTATCTCCTCTGAAAAGATTGACAATCCTCTGTTGCTTGACTTGTTGCGGCAACTCAACCACACGTTTTCAAGAATCGGTAACGATTTCTTTGTAATCGGAGCAACGGCCCGCGACATTATTCTCCAAATTCTTGCCGATACCTCAGCAAGAAGAAAAACCAGAGACCTTGATATTGCAATTGCCGTTACCGACTGGGACAGGTATAATGAGATTTGCAAGGCACTTATTGATGATGGTTTTGATAAATGCATGCATCAGGCCCAAAGGTTTTACTATGGTGATTATGAAGTGGACATAGTGCCATACGGTGCGGTAGCAAAGGCTGACGACAATATATATTGGCCGCCGGAGGAAACAACCGCCATGTCAGTCAAAGGTTTCGATGAAGTGTTGAGAGCGGCAATTCCGGTAATCGTCAACAATGAATTTGAAATCAGGATAGCCTCGCTTCATGGTCTGTTTCTTCTGAAACTCAATGCATGGCTTGACCGCAATATCGGCACAAATAAAGATGCAGAAGATATGTGGTATATTGTTGACAACTATTATTTTGCCAACGAACAAAGAGCCATACACCAGGAAGTCTATGAACTTGAATGTTTCGACCTGACAGTCGGCGGTGCATACTGGATGGCTCACGATATTGCTGACATACTCGGTAAAGACCAGTTGACTTTCTATCGGGACATTCTGGCGAAAGAAGCAATGTTTGAAGAAGAGAGCCGCCTTGTGATACAGATACTCGAAACGCACAGGACTTTGACTTCAGACGATGTAATAAGGGTGCTGAACACCATTACAGACGTATTCTCTAAACGTATAAATGATTATTGATGTAGAAATATTTAGAGGTTGGAGATGGCAGAATATCGGTACAAAGAGATCATGACCGGTTTATGGCTAATTATAGTGTATGACTTAAGCAGTTTACTCCACCTTTGGCGCTTTGTTGCAGTCGGAAATTATTTGTATATTTGCAAAAATTGCGTTAATAAGCGTCACTCCCGGTATGGGCCAAGTGCCTAAACCCTCCTGACATTTAATTTCCGGCAACTAACCTTTGGCAACACACCTTTGGTAAACGACCTTTGACAATTAACCTTTGACAATTTCCTGATTATTTCGGGAATTTTCACTCCTGACAGACAATCAATACGGCTATGGCAGAGAAACAGACTTTCGGTTCAAAATTAGGACTTATCGCCGCTACGGTAGGGTCCGCGGTAGGCCTGGGCAACGTATGGCGGTTTCCCGCCGAGACGCAGGCCAACGGGGGCGCCGCATTCCTCATTGTCTACATAGGCTGTGTGTTCCTGCTGGGACTGCCTGTGATGTTGGCGGAGATGTCGCTGGGCAGGGCGGGGCGCACCGATGTGGTGAGCGTGTTCCGTCGTTTCGCGCCGCGCAAGCCCTGGTGGGTGGCGGGAGGAATAGCGCTGTTGGCTTCCTATCTCATTCTCTGCTTCTACATGGTGGTGGCGGGATGGACCCTGGAATATCTCTGGCAGGCAATCTCCGGAAACCTCTTCTCGGGCGTACCGGAAACAGGGAAGGCGATGGAGAGCGGCTTCCAGCTGAAGATGGAGCAGTTCATAGGTTCCGACTTCCGTCCCTTGGCGGCCACTTACATCATGATAGCGCTCAACATCTGCGTTCTGCTGATGGGAGTGCGCAAAGGCATAGAGCGGGCGTCGAACATCATGATGCCGTTGCTGTTCGTGCTGCTGGTAATCTTCGCCATAGTATCGCTGCAGATGCCGAAGGCGGCGGAGGGCCTCAGCTTCTTCCTCAAGCCCGACTTCTCGCGCATCACTCCTGGCGTAGTTGTGAGCGCTTTGGGGCAGGCTTTTTTCTCGCTGAGCCTCGGCATGGGTATTCTAATCACCTATTCCGCCTACTATCCTTCCGACGTCAAGCTTGGACGCACTTCGATTACGGTGGCGTCGCTTGATTTGCTTGTGGCATTGCTGATGGGAGTCATCATCTTCCCCGCCGTGCTGAGCTTCGGCCTTGACCAGGACTCACTCATGGGCACCACGCTGGTATTCGTAACGTTGCCGGAAGTGTTCGCGCAGATGCCTGCGCCGCAGTTCTGGGCAGTGCTTTTCTTCCTGTTGCTGCTGTTGGCGGCTCTCACCTCCACCATCTCCATAGCGGAGGTGTCGGTGAAGTTCGTGTGCGACCGTTTCGGACTGAGCCGGTTCTATTCCTGCTTAGTGGTGCTGGCGCCATTGTTCCTTTTCAGCGCCATCTGCTCGCTGAGCTTCGGTTCTCTGAGTTCCATCACCATAGCGGGCAAGAACATCTTCGATTTTCTGGATATGTTCGCCACCAACATCTGCCTTCCGTTAGCATCGCTTCTGACCTGTCTGTATATGGGGTGGGGAGCGCCTAAGCGACTTTTCCGCAGCCAACTCACCAATCGCAGCACGCTGCGCATGGCGCTGTATCCGTGCATATTGGCAATAGTGAGGTATGTGGCGCCGTTGCTGATACTGCTCATCTGGCTGAGCAATTTCATTCAGTTCTGAAAAGGAGTTCCGGGAGTTCTATGAGTACTGGGAGAATTGGGAGTCCCGGGTTGGCGGCTTAGTAATCGTTGAACTCTCTGAGGAAAGCGGAAACGGATCCGTTTATCTGGGGGGTGTTCTCGAGGTGGTCTGTGACGAAGTAGATCTCTGCCTGCGAATAGAAAGGGACTCGCTGTTGCAACAGGATATCAATGCGCTCCGCCAAGGCATCGGGGTCAAGACCCTGAAGCATGGGGCGTTTTCTGCGGTTGCGCAGCAAACGTTTCAGGATTCTTCCGC
>CAJMDR010000142.1 GCA_905212215.1 uncultured Porphyromonadaceae bacterium | reverse complement strand
GCGGACATAGCGCCGACGGACTCGAAGTGCTCGGTGCCGCTACTCCGCAGGATGTGGAGCGTGGCAAAGAATACATCAAGACCGGAGCCATAAGCATCAGCCTGATTCCTGACGCACCTTCGAAGCTATACATCGACGTCACCGTCAAGGCCGACGGCAACAGCGCAAGGGCGATTATCTCCGAATCGCATACCAACTTCATCCTCCTCCAGAAGAACGGCGAGACCCAATGGGAAGCCTCGGCCTGCAACGAGGGAAAGGAAAATGGCGATGATTGCTGCGATGACCCGAAGCTGAACCTGCATCTGGTTTATGACTTCGCCATGGAGACTCCTCTGGATCTTATCGGTTTCATCACCAAGGCTATGGAACTGAACAGCGCCGCCGCTTCGGAGGCATATGAAAAGCCGTATGGCCATTCCTTAGGCCGCATCATACGCACTTCCGGGCAGAAATTTTTCGGCGACACCCCGCTTGCACATATGATTTCCTGCACCTCGGCAGCCTGCGATGCCAGGATGGGGGGCTGTCCAATCGCCGTAATGAGTAATTCGGGAAGCGGGAACCAGGGCATTACCTGCACCATGCCTGTGGTGAGCTTCGCGAAAGACTGCGACGCCACCGAGGAACAGCTCATACGTGCCCTGACGCTTAGCCATCTCACCAGCATATATATCAAGCAAGGATTAGGTCGTCTTTCGGCATTGTGCGGCTGTGTAGGGGCCAGCACAGGAGCCTCGGCAGGCATAGCATACCTCATGGGTGCCGATTTCGAGAAAATCTGCGCTGCGATAAAGAATATGGTGGCCAACATCACAGGCATGATCTGCGACGGTGCCAAGCCATCCTGTGCCATGAAGATAGCTTCGGGAGTGAGCACAGCGCTCATGAGCGCAATGCTGGCCATGAACGGTCAGTGTGCCGGCGAAACCGAAGGAATAGTCTGCAGCGACGTGGATCGCACCATCCATAACCTCACCTCCATAGGCAAGGATGCCATGCGTGAAACGGATGCCCTTGTCCTCGACATCATGACCTCCAAGTAGTCGTTCCTCGAAATTAGCATCTCATAGTGCTCATAGTTCTCCCAGTCCTCACAGAACTCCCAGTACCCCCGGCTCTCCAAATAACAAAAAGCCCCTTATTCGGGGGCTTTTGTAGTCTGCGGCAGTGACTCACATCGCCTTTTCAGTTCCTCGTAGGCCGGCTGCAACGGCGGAACAGACGGTGAGTCAGCCCAGGGAATGACAGCTTTTGAATCCCGCAACTCCTTATATTCGTCAATGGTGACTCGGCTTACGTCAACAGGGTAGAATTCCATGAAGGTGAGCATGAGAATCGGATCTTTGGTCTTGTAGATTTTCTTTATCCATTTTCCGTTTCCTGTCACACTCGCAGCCACGGAGGCCTCGAGAAGCTCGTTGGGAAGGTAGGCGGTGGTGTCGGCATGAGAACGGTAGATATAGTTTATATCTATTTTCGTCATGTCCATCGAGAAGCCCATCAGTTTGAGAATCCAGGGCGACAACTTATGGTCCTTGTAGTCGCTGAGGGGATCCATCTTCACCTTGAAGAGCCTGCCGTTGTTGGTTATCCATGACTTGGGCGCATATTTGCCGGGAATCTGGTCCACGGTGGCTCCTTTCTTCATTCTTTCCGGCACAGAGAAAGAGTTCGGCATATACAGCAGAAACTCCACCATAGCCAAAGCATCCTCCCCACCTTTGGAGATGGAGTCTGTGCCGTTGGCATGTGCTATGCGTTGGTAGGAGCGCTTGTTGCGTATCCTGGCATGTGAATCGCCATCCTTGTAACCCTTCGTCTTGTGAGGAGCCAGGAAAAGCTCTGCCATATACTCGTTGAAAGTATAAGTGGTGTCTGTGGTAGTGGCGCCCGTAGTATATTCGCGCACAAAACCTATTACGCGGGTAACCGGTCTATCTTTTGCGCTCACCGTCACCGTGTCCATGGCATATTCACGCGGCGAGAGTCGGAGAGTGTCGGCATCCTTGCCTCCGGTAACGGCATCGTAGCCCATGCAGCGCACCGTAATGGGGAAATCACCTTGCGGCACTTCCACCGCACCATTGCCGTTCGTCTGGCCTATGATACGGCCCGAATTGCTGAATACTGTTGCTCCCTCCACGGGATTGGCGGAATTCTTTTCCACCACGATGGTGACCTTTGCCAATGCCGCGAGACAGCAGACCAAAAGTCCTAAAGTCAAGAACGCTTTAATTCGTTTCATGATAATTCAGATGATTTTACAGGCGAATCCGGCTTTTAGGAACAGAACCTAAGCCGAATCCGCCTGCAAAAATAGCAAAATCCCTCCTAACTCAAAAATAGAATCTCTCTGACTTATCTGACTGACAGACTAAGAGGTTTTTATGGTTCTTATTCTGGTTGGAGCTGTAGCTGAGGGACGAGGCTTTCGTAAGGGGTGAGGCGAGTGCGGTAGTTGGAGTCGAGCATCTTGGCGTAGGCACGGAGATACTTGCGCAACGACGACACCATTTCCTGTGTCTCCTGAAGCATGTTGATGTAGACGTATAGCACCGACATGTGGTCGGCATTGCCGTCGCGCAGCTGGTCGGTGGCCTTGTGGTATGTGGCCGACACCAAGTCCTTTATCTGGTCGCAATGGCCGCGGAGTGTGCCCACAACGTCAAGGTCGCCTGACTGCATCATGTCGAGGACATCGTTGAAGAGGATGCCGATGCGTGTGCGCAGAAGCTCATATTCTTCACGGTAACGCGGGGGCAGTGGGAAGAAGTTGTTGTCGACATGCTCCTTGCACACCTCGTTTATGCGGCGCAGATTGTATAGAATGCACATGCAGCAGTTATTGCCGAGATAGAACCATGTGCTTTTTTCAATCGCCTTTGACCGAGGCAGACGGCGCAGGCAAAGTGTTTCTTTGCGCCTGGCATTCTTTAATATAGTCTTCTGTCGTGCGAGCCCGGATTCCGATTTGCCGAGAGCACCCGCATTGTCGGTGGCGAAGGCTTCGGTGATAATGCTGTACTGTTCAGCAGCATAACTCATGAATTCAGTCTGCCTTTCGGTAATGTATTGCAGTAACAAAGGCCATGTGTCTTCATGTTCCTTCGCTGCTAAGATTTTGCGGAAGAGGGCATCGGAGTCTTCGGCCTCACTGCGTTTCTTGAATCGCCGGTTGCTGTGGATTAAGAAGACGATGGTGAGCAGGGCGAGCAGAATCATTACCCATTGTCCGCCGAGATGCATGGCGGCCACTATTATTCCGGCGCCTATGAAAGCTACGCCGGCGGGGAGGAACCAGCCGCCGATGACGGAAATGACACCTGTGATGCGGAAAACGGCACTTTCCCTACCCCAGGCACGGTCTGCCAAAGAGGTACCCATGGCCACCATAAAGGTGACGAAAGTGGTTGAGAGGGGCAGCTTCATGGAAGTGCCGAGTGCTATGAGCGCTCCGGCGAGCACCAGGTTCACCGAGCCGCGAACGAGGTCGAAGGCGGCACCCTGGTCCATGATGGTTTCGTCGGTGTTGAAACGGCGGTTGAACCATACTCTCACTTTGCGGGGCGTTACTTTGCGCACCCAGGCCAGGAAAGAGAGTGTCCATCGCACCAATCGGCGTGCTATGCGCGAGGAGCCGAACATTTCATCGCCTCCCTGCTGCGAGCCGAGTCCTATTTCAGTCTTGGTTACATTGTGTGCTTTCTTGGAAGTGGCCAGCGATACCACCATCACCACTCCGGCACCGATGAGGAACCAGATGGGGGTATTGGCGGAGCTGTTCAGGGCGCCCATCATCCATGTGGAGGCATCCCCGCCGCCATTGGCGGTGAAATCCTGATATGAAGCGAGTCCGCTGAGCGGTACGCCGATGAAGTTGACGAGGTCGTTCCCGGCAAAGGCCATAGCTAAGGCAAAGGTACCCATGAGCACTATTACCTTGAGCACGTTGACCCGGCAGAAGTGCAGGAACTGCATGAAGAGTGTGAAGAATACCAGGCATCCGCACACTATCATGGCTGTGTTGTCCTTGATCCAGCCCTTGACTTCGGGTGTCATAAAGGTTAGATCTTTGGCGCCTTTTATGAGCAGGAAGTAGATAATTGCTGTGGCGCAGATTCCACCGAAAATGCCAATTTTCCAGCGAAGCTTGCTGCGGTAGTTGAACGAGAAAATCATCCTCGACAGCATCTGCACCACCGTTCCGAAGAAGAAAGCTATTGCCACGGAAAGGAATATGCCGAGTATCACCGACAATGCCTTTTCTGTGTTCAGCAGGTCGTTGAAGCCTAAATCAGCACCCCCTGCCATCTTTATCAGCGCCACTACGAAGGTGGCGCCGAGGAGCTCGAACACCATGGAGACGGTGGTGGAAGTGGGCATTCCCAATGAGTTGAAGACATCGAGAAGGATAATGTCTGTCACCATCACTGCCATGAAGATGCAGATGAGGTCGTAGAAGGAGAAATGCTCCGGGCGGAAGATGCCATGCCGGGCAATATCCATCATGCCGTTGCTCATGGCCGCACCGATGAAGACGCCTATCGAAGCGATGATGAGGATGGTCTTGAAGGATGCTGCTTTGGATCCGAGGGCGGAGTTGAGGAAGTTGACGGCGTCATTGCTGACTCCTACCGAGAGGTCGAATACCGCCAGCAGGAACAGGAAAATAATCAGGCATAGAAACAGTATTTCCATAGTCTTTATGTGAGTGTTGTTTTACCACTGCAAAGTAAGCATTGGAATGTTGCAGAAATGTTGCGACATTGCAAACAAAACAATAAGAATGCACCGCCTGACCATGGCGGCCTATATGGGTCTGAAGGGTCTGTGTGTGTTTCCAATCAGCAAACAAGATTAGGGTTCTGAAACTTTAACGTATTACCGGCGCGTTAGGTTGAACTTTATACCTCATGACGGTGTATAAACGGAACAAGACCTCTTTAATAATAAAAGCTATGAAAACACAACAGATGCCGATGAGTTTATTCCTGCGTCTTGGCATGGTCGCCATTTTATTCTTCTGCTTTGTTGCCAACGCCACAACACCGCCGGAAGTCGCTGACCTGCTTTCCAAGGCCCGGGAAAGTGCTGCGGAAGGGGATTTTACTGCTTCCAACCGACATTACGAGGATGCTTTGCGTGCCGGAGCCGATTCGTTGCCTTGCCTTCAGGCAATGGCCGATAATGCTATGGCAGCAAAGGATTATGAGACTGTATGGGTTCTTTGCCCCATGATTCGCTCTCTCGATGACTGGAAACCTTATACTTACAACTATCAGGCTCAGGCAAACGCCGCTAAAGGAAACATAGATTCCGCTGTGGAAGACGTGGTGACTTTGGTGGATCTTGTGGGCATTGACAATGATTCCTATGAGGCCATGACCGCCGTGGCCGACAAAGACCTCAACAAGATGGCCGATGGCTTCAGCCAATGCCGCAGCATCGACGTAAACAATCCTGTATGGAGTCAGTGTCTTGGCACAATCTTTACCTATGCGAGGCTTTACGACAAGGCTTGCGATGCATATCTTGATGCACTGAGACTCGATCCGCAGTCTGACGAGGATATGGAGTCATTGGCGCTGCTCTATAACCAGATGCGGCAGTATGAATATGCGTTGCGTTATTCGTTGATGGCGATGGAAACGAATCCCGACAATCCCTCTTATGTATGCAACCATGCTATCATTCTGCGTAATGCCGGGCGCGATAATGAGGGGATTGCACAGCTAACCAAAGCCATGCGCGACACAACTTCCTATGCGCCTCTCTATACTTATCGCGGTCTGCTCCAGGCATCGAATGGGAAATATGAGGCTGCTTTGGGTGACTATAACGCCGCATTGAAGATAGAGCCGCAGGATGCCCCCACACTGTTGCGCAAAGGGATAGCGCTGACAAAACTCGGGCGACGGAAAGAGGCCCGGAAAGTGTTTGAGGAAGTGGTAAAGCTCGACTATACCCATTGGAGCGGCACAGCATTGGCGCAGGCTTATTTAGGTAACCGCAAGGCGGTGGACGAAT